>JAJACO010000197.1 GCA_022601475.1 Chlamydiales bacterium | reverse complement strand
TACCAAGCTTGAGTTATGCAACGATCTCAACCTAATTTTTGGATTGATAAATATCTTACTTTCAAAAGCTAAAACCCACGGTTTAGGTTACTAAGATCAACGGTTGGAGATGAGCGCAAATTGTTTTTAACCAACAAGTAAACAGTTTTTTTTCAATAGAGAGCACGTGCTCTCTAGATTTGTCATTGGGTAATAGCTCTTCCATTTCGCGTAAATGCCCTTCTTCTTCTTTGATGATAGAGTGAACGGAGATTTTGGATTTATGCTTTTTTAGAAGGTTTTGGTAGAGCGGATAGAGGCCTTCTGCTCGTTTTTCAATGGCGTAGGTCACTCTTTCGTAGAGAAAGTCTGTATAGTTTCGTGCAATCATGACTTCCAGCTGGTTGAGGTAGTTTTTAGTTTTTAGGCCTCCTAAAAGCGTAGAAAGAGCGTAGTCTGCTGGAGGTGGAGAAGGGATTTTTATGAGTTGTTGCTTGAGATAAAGAGCGTGTCGAAATTCTTCAGCTGCGTGTTTGAGCATCTCTTGTTTTACAAGAGTGGGGTGTTCTGTAGCGGCAATTTTACGCGCTCCACAATTTTCTAGGTAGGATAGAGTATTGAGCCACCGTGTATGAAGCGGGGGATTTTGAATGATTTTATCGAGTATAGTTTCTAGGTCCATAGTTCCTCAATGGCTTGATAAATGATGTTAAGTTCTTGAAAGGAGATGCAGTAGGGAGGGAGCACGTAGAGCACATTTCCAAGAGGGCGTAATAAAATCGCTCGCGCATGAAAATGCTCAATGAGATGATCCCGGATCGTTGCGCTGTACCCTTGCTGCCCCTTAAATTCAATAGCTAAGATAGTTCCTAAGCACTCTAATCTAAGTAATTTGGTTTGATTTATATGTTTAAGGCAAAAGTTTTCATGCATCCGTTTGATGAGATCTCTTTGTTTTTTGCAATGAGGGGTCTCTAAGAGTTGCAATGAGGCGAGTGCTGCTGCGCAAATCACAGGATTGGCTGTATAGGAATGTCCGTGTAAAAAGGCTTCTAGCCGATTTTGCGAATGAAAGGCTTTGTAGATTTTTTCTCGGGCGAGTGTCACCCCCATAGGCAAAAAGCCGCCGGTGAGTCCTTTTGAGAGGCAGATAAGATCGGGTTGCACGGTAAGCTGCTCGCTTGCAAAAAGGGTGCCTGTTCGTCCAAATCCTGTCATCACCTCATCTGCAATGCGCATGATTCCCGCCTGTTCACACAGCTCAAGAAGGGTGTTGAGTCTCTGCTTTGGATAGATACGCATGCCTGCAACTCCTTGAATCAAAGGTTCATAAATAATACAAGCGCACTGCTCACCTTTTATAAGTTGTTTAAGCTGTTCTATACATTCTTCTGAGAAAGGATCGAGAGATTCTACTTCAAAAAGATAGGGCCAAAATGGGAGATTTAAGCCGTTTTTTCCTGCAACGCTCATTGCACCAAAGGTGTCGCCGTGATAGCCCCCTGCAAAAGAAATGATTTTTCGTTTAGTGATTTTTTTATTGGTCCAATACTGCATCACCATTTTAAGGGCGCATTCAACAGCTGTAGATCCATTGTCTGAAAAAAAGACACGCGAAAAGTGAGGGAATAATGCGAGTAGCTTTTCGGCCAAAAAAATGGCATTGGGATGAGTAAAGTCTGTGAAGAGCACCTGGTCGAGCTCTTTGCACTGCCTGGAGATCGCCTCTGCGATGTGAGGGTGTGCATGTCCATGTAGATTGACCCACCAAGAAGAGATACCATCGAGATACGCTTTGCCCGTTTCTGTATAGAGATAGGAGCCTTTTGCTTTGACTAAGGCGATAGGGTCTGGGTCAAGGGCGCGCTGTGTGAAGGGGTGCCAGATTGTTTGAAGATCTCTTTGTGTAAGGGAGCGAGTTTGCGTGCATGCCATGCGATTGTCCTTTTTGTGATTTTTTTTTGGGGAAGTATCCTACCCAAGCACTGCGTGTGATTGAGTATGATCCGTTCGGAATGAAAATTGGGTGTTCCATTAAAAATAACTCCCAAAAGCGTTTGTTTTTTTGATTTTAACCACTCGATGGAGAGCAGTGTATGATTGATGCTCCCTAAGTAATGTTTAGAGACAAGCACCCAGGGGAGTTGCCATGAGCAAAATAGATCTGCGAGATAGACTGCGTCGTTAAGAGGGACGAGTAAACCTCCAGATCCTTCGATAATGAGAGGTTTTTTTGTGTGAGGAGGGTACATATCTTGGGTTGTCAATGTACGTTTTTCTAAGTGCGCTGCATGGTGTGGTGATAAAGCGTGTTTTAGGATATAGGCTGGTGGGTGACAAACACATTGGGAGAGTTGGCGGACTATTTCTGTGTCATTTCCACCCGCCTCAATGGGTTTCCAGTAGTCTGCTTTAAGTGTTTGAGTAAGGATGGCAGATGCAACTGTTTTTCCAACATCGGTGCTAATTCCTGTCATAATTAATCCATGCATAAAGCTGATCGATTTCCTCTTTTGTATTAAATGTGTGTAGGCAAACCCGTAAGCACTCTTCATTGCGAGCAACTGTGGGGTAGAGAAGGGTGCGTACGTCAAATGCATCTTGCTTTGTTTTAGGAAGGGGAAGAGTGAAAATGGGGCTTTTATAGCCGGCATACGCACAGAGCTCAAGAAGGGTATGTTTTGAGTTTTTAAGTTTTTGGTAGGCGCATTCAATGGCAATGAGTTGAGGTGTAGAGAGAGCTGTTGTATAAATAAAAGAGCGTGCAGTTGTGATCAGATAAGCGCGTAGTTTTGCACTTCCCAGCACAATCGCTCCATGCACTCCCAAAGCTTTGCTAAAGGTGTGGGTGCGAGCAAAAACAGGTTGCCTGACAAGTCCCTCGCCGTACACACCCGTTGCAACAGCCTCATCGACAATGAGCCGAGCGTGGTGCTTGTTACACAAGCTAATCATTTCTTTTAAAGGAGCTAATTTTCCGTCTGTAGAGTAAATGGATTCGATCACAACAAAGGGAGGTTTTCTACATTTTTTAAGCAGTTTTTCTAGATGTTCTACACAATTGTGAGAAAAGCGATGATGCCGTGCCCTTGAAAGGGTGATTCCATCGCGGATGGAGGCGTGCACACGCTCATCATACAAAATTGTGTCTTCTCGCGAGCAAACAGAAGAGAGTAATCCTAAATTGGCAGTGTAGCCCGAATTAAAAATTAATCCCGCCTCCTCTCCATGGTAGTCGGCAATCTCAACTTCTAGATGCTCACAAAAGGCACTATTGCCGGTAAAAAGACGTGAGCCTGTAGAGCCTAATTGGGAAAGTGTATGCAATTTTTCCAAATAGGTTTGTATTAATTCTGGACAGCGTGCAAAGCCCAAAAAATCATTGGAGGCTAAGTCAACTCGCTTGTTTTTGACACTCAGCGTGCGGATTTCGTTTTGTCTTAAACGGTTCTGCTTTTTTAAGTCCAAAAAGTTCAAAGAGGGCATTGTCATCATCAAATGAAAAGGTTGAAGTTGTTAAATGTTGGCCTCCCGAAAAAAGGGAGTTGGCGCCGGCAAAAAAACAGAGCGCCTGCTGCTCATAGCTACAAGATTCTCTTCCCGCTGTGAGACGAATCATCGCATGGGGAAGAACGATGCGTGCGGTGGCAATCATGCGCACCATTTCCCAGATGGAAGGAGGTTTTTTATTCTCTAAAGGGGTGCCCTTAATGGGTTGTAAAAAGTTAATGGGCAAAGATTCGGGTTTGAGCGTGGATAAAGTGTGTAGAAGCGCGATCCGATCATTTGCGCTCTCTCCCAGTCCAATAATGCCTCCGCAGCACACGCTGATTCCCGCTTTTTTTACTTTTTTAAGCGTACTTAATCGATCGGAGTAGAGGCGAGTAGAAATCACCTTATTATAAAATTCTTGAGAGGTGTCAAGATTGTGGTTATAAGCGTAGAGTCCTGCTTGCTGCAGACGTTCCGCCTGCGCTTGATTAAGCATTCCCAGCGTGCAACAAACCTCAACTCCACTCTCTGTTAACTCTTTTACAATCTCTAAAATGGTGTCAAACGCCTTTCCATCTCGAATTTCTCTCCAAGCAGCGCCCATGCAAACGCGCGTGACTCCATTTTGGATAGCTTCTCTAGATTGTTTGAGAAGTTCTTGTTTTTGCATCAGCGGTAGAGGAGTGACATGTGTTTGGTATCTAACAGATTGTGAGCAGTATTTACAATCTTCTGTGCACCCTCCAGTTTTAAAGTTATTCATGTAACAAACTTGGATTTCTCCCACCGTATGGTGTTTGCAGTGCACAGCATGCGCTTTTGAGAGAAGATTGAATAACGACGTGTGATAGACCGCACTCACTTCTTGTAAGGACCAGTTCTTTTCCATTATTTTGTGTTTTTGGTTTAAAAAATGCTATTTCAGCATCAAAAACTCCTTTTTTCAACGACTAAATTTATAAATTAACCTATTTTATAGTT
Source organism: Chlamydiales bacterium (assembly GCA_022601475.1). Taxonomy (GTDB): domain Bacteria; phylum Chlamydiota; class Chlamydiia; order Chlamydiales; family JAAKFR01; genus JAJACO01. The sequence continues at coordinate 4,973 of JAJACO010000197.1, read as the reverse complement.
GAATCTATCTATTTTATAGGTTAAAAACAGAGAGTAGAGCAGATGACAAACCTAGCTAGAGAGTAGATTAATGTTGTATGGGCTGTTTGGAAACAAGAGTGTCGAAAAGATCCTTTTATTTCTTCTTGTGAATGAAAAAACCTATGCCACCCAACTCCATAGGGTGCTCAATACTCCGCTCACCCCTATCCAAAAAGGGTTAGAGCGGCTTGAAAAAGACGCCATTCTTGTAAGTGGGTATGAGGGTAAAACCCGCTTTTTTAGCTTCAATCCTAACTACCCTTTACTCGATGAGCTAGAGCAGCTCTTAAAAAAAGCGTACGGCCTACTCGCTCCAAGAGAGAAGAGTCAATACTACTTTATTCGACAAGTGCCAAGCTCTCGCAAATCAAATCAAGAGCTACTCGATACGCTTTGGAAGCGCATGCAAACGGTGCGGCAAGTTACCTTTCAATTTCGCTCAAAAAAAGGGGGTAAAGGGTATGGGACGGGGAGTGTTGTTCTTGAAACGCCAAGAGATGGGCAGCTGATTTATCGGGAAAAGGGGTCTTGGCAAGGTTTAGAGAACCAAGAATTTTGTTTTCGCAATAGCTTTCGTTGGACCCGCAATCGTTTGGATGGAATGCTCACTTTAGAGCATTTACGTTTTGGAGATCACAATCCTGTATTTTTGTTTCATTTAGCACCAGCGGGTGGAGAATATTTGGAGTCGCTTCACGCCCATTTGTGTGGACAAGATACCTACTTTGGACAATTAGAGATCAAAGAATCGGTTATAGACCTGACTTGGAGGATCTTGGGCCCAAAGAAAAACGACGAGGTGAAGTATTCTTATGCATAATTTTTGTATAAGTTTGCGAGGTGTAAATAGGATCTCATTTGGTCAAATGAGACGAAAAGGTCCCAAAACGGAAAAGAGATTAGACTTCTTTCGAAACTAAAAATTTGAGTATACTTGCCTTCCAAAACCAGTGGGGGCGAGATGAATTCGAAACGGTAAAAGAGCTAGACGACGAAAAATTTCGTCGCCTAGCTGGTGTAAAACGAACTATGTTCGACAAGATGGTGTTGATCTTAGAACAATCCAGCAAAGATAAAAAAATCAACGGCGGAAGAAAAAACAAATTGAGCATAGAAAACATGTTGCTAATGACGCTGGAATATATTTGGGAGTATAGAACCTATTTCCATATCAGCCAAAGCTATGGCGTCAGTGAGAGCACAGCTTATAAAACTGTGAGGTGGATCGAAGACACTCTAATCAAGCATCCAGATTTTGCTTTACCAGGGCGTAAGGCCTTGCTAAAAAGTGATATCGAATACGAAGTTGTCTTGATCGATGCGACAGAAACTCCTATTGAAAGGCCAAAAAAAAGCAAAAGTACTTTTATTCAGGGAAGAAGAAAAAGCATACTCTAAAGAGCCAGGTTGTTGTGGACAAGAAGAGTCAACAAATAATCTGTGCGGCGTTTGCCAATGGGAAACGACATGACTTCAGGCTATTTAAGGAGTCCAAAACACAGATCCATCCGGCAATAGGCGTGGTGACCGACACTGGATATCAAGGTCTCCAAAAAATTCATGCTAAGACACAAATGCCCAAGAAAAGGAGCAAAAAGAATCCGCTGACAAAGGAAGATAAGAGAAATAATCAGCAGCTTTCCAGAGAACGAGTGCTCAATGAAAATGTCATCGGCAGCTTAAAGCGTTTTAAGATTTTGTCCGATCGTTATCGCAATAGGCGCAAAAGGTTCACTCTTCGATTCAACTTAATCGCCGGAATTTACAATTTGGAGTTGGCAAAATGAGTTTCGAAAGAAGTCTATTGAATTATTCAATATACTCATCTAACTTCTACTTTGAGAATTGAATATATATAACGATCTTTTACTATACCTTTCTGTATGATATGGTTTCTTAGTAATCCTTCACGCATAAACCCATTTTTTTCTAAAACTCTTTGAGAACCAATATTTGTGGGATCAACGTATGCTTCGAGTCTTTCGACTTCTAACTCCTTGAAACCAGCAGTTAAAGCCAGTTGTATCGCTTGAGTAGCATACCCATTGCCCCAATATTTTTTTGCTAAAACATAACCTAATTCAGCTTTACAACTGTGGGTACCTTTTCCCTTGTCCAAGGTGATGGAACCAATCACTTTTTCACCTAAGCAAATTGCTTTGAACCAACCGTGCTTTTCAACAACATTATTAAAAAAATCTTCAGCTACTCCTCTTGTTTTATAACTATCCCACATCATATAACGGGTAACCTCATCATCTGTCGCCCACTCCATGAAGTCATCAATATCCGTTGAAGAAAGAGTTTTTAAAGACATTTTTTCATCTTTTGATAGAATAGTTGTTATAAATACTGGATTTGTCATCATTTTGCCTGTCGCGCTAAACATATTTTTTCTCCGGTGTTTTTTGTCGCAATATCATCCAAATAAGATATGAACTAAAGGCACATAAAGCCATTAGTCCATAAACTTGATAAATTTTACTCACTGTCCATCCGAGAGAAAATAGCTTCTGTAAAACAATTAATGATAGAATCATTCCAGCTCTAGAATAGAATGAGACGTATTTGGTTATAATCATTCTGTTATCTTGTTTTAATCGATTTTGAATCAAAACTCCTGCAGAAATCTGGACTAAATTAAATATGCTAAATGTCAAAGAGAAGCATATTGTTGAGATGCTAAATGCAGTTGATCGTCCTATCAATGCGTAGATTAGACCACCCACAATAGCTGCTGATAGCACAAATATACTCGTTCTTAATAGAGCAAAATGCGTTATGTAAGAATAACCCCAAGAGACCATACTCGTCGAAAGAGAGTAAATAATAAATACTATTGACATATCCTTCGAATTAGTAGTAAATAACTCATTAAAAAGAGGTTGCCAATAATGCAAGAGAGGTTGTATTAAAAATTGAGCTATAAAAATAATTGAAGCAATTGGAAGAAGAGGCACCATCTCTTTTATATTTGAGAGAAAATTTAGGCTTCTTTTTTTTGTGGATAATGAGCCTAAATCTTTCAAAAAGAATAGAATAAACATAGCTGCTAGCAGATAAAAAGTCAGAAAAAAACCGTAAGGCAAATGTTTATTGTAAGCGTATAGTACTCCACCAATAGAGCCACACCCTAATACAAATAAATTAGTTATTGAATCTCCAAAATGGAAAAATTTTTCTGTTAGCCCATCAATTTGATAGCTATCCAAAACTTTCATTGAATATGCTGACAAAGCAACTGGCCAGGTTGTCAAAGAAAGTGCTAAAAAGACTTCTGAAAAAAGAAAGCCCGAAAAATTTGAAAATAGTAGGTAACCCAGCGATCCAATTATTCCAAAAATAAGGGAAGCTATCAAAGACTTGAATTCACCCAGTCTATTTAAAAAATAACCAATTGGAATATCTAAACCGATAAAAACAAATGCTTGCGTTGTTTTTATCCATGCAAAGTCTTCAGAAGTCAAATTAAAGGATAGAAAATATAGAACGCAAATAGCCCCTACAAAAAGGCGTCCACCTTGAAACATAGCGTTCAAAAGAATCAACTTCTTGCACTCTAAAGGAAGAACTATTGAGTTTTTCTTTGCAAAAAGCCACATGTTTTACACTGAGAATTAAGAGGATAATCTTGTTTTTCAATATGCAAGTCGTGGGACCAAATACCAATTCTTGAATTGAGGGCTTGAATTTCACCAAACTGTCCTAAAAATCGTAAAATATCTAAGGCAGCGAAAGAAGAGGCCATCATATTAATCGGCCCATTTGAAGGAGATTGGTACTCTCTATTGATTTCTCTACATTTATCAATTTGATCTTGACTGAGGTCATCAAAGTTCACTAGATGCTGTTTGCATTGATAACAGCCCGATTTGCCCGGGATCACTAAAGGACCCCATACTGCAATATCTTCCACATAGCCAACATTCATAAATGGAATTTGATTATCAATCGCAAATGTATTGATGAGATCAAGAACATTTCCTTGATCACCTGAGATAAGTATAAAATCGCAGTCTTTCAAGATAGATATATTTTGTACAGTTATAAATTCTTTAATTTCTGAGATTTTGATCGAAGAACACCTTTCTTTTAATGCAGACGCCAAAATAGTAGTTTTGTACTGACCACAATTAGCTTCTGTATACATAAGCTGACGGCTCAAATTCGAAAGCTCTATTTGATCATCATCGACTAAAATGAATTCTCCAATACCTGCCGTGGCTAATAAAGCACTCATAATATTACCAATGCCACCACAGCCCACAACTGCAATCTTTTTATTGTTAATTTCTGTCTGTATCCTATTTATCTCTGCACCGGATAAAGAGTAAAAAAGAAAAGAGCGACTATGTCGTGCACTAGGATCATAAACTCCTTCAGGAATTAGGAATTTTTTCGAAAGCATTTCAAGGGAGCTTGCGATAACCTGAGAGGGATGACCTGAGATTTGCAAAAAAGAAGTCACTTCTTCCATGCATTTGGGTTTTTTTAAAAAAATGGCTGCGTCTAACATGCAGTTTTGCAGTTGCGTTTCTTTAATCAATTGACGCAAGGAACCAAAACCAAAATGCAAATCTCCTTCCAAAAATCCAACTCTTACATAAGGTGCCAGTACAAACTTTTCCATAGAACTTTCCTTATGCTCGGAGCACTACACTCCGAGCATCTATTTTTTTAGTTAGTTGTGATTGTGTTCATTGTTCTTACCTCTATTAGTTTTTTTAATTCTTGCAAAACTTGGTTCACAAGAGGCGCCTGAAGTTAAACCTCATAATTCATAATGTCAAGAAAAAATTAAAGATTGTCATCGTTACAGAAAGATAAATATCAGAAAGAGCAAGTTTAGATTGCACGTTTCCCACAATTTTAGAATCGACAAAAACACCGAAGTACAGAGAAAGAGTTTTCTGTATTTTCGATCAAGCGAATCAAAGGAACTTATTTTTCTT
>JAJACO010000196.1 GCA_022601475.1 Chlamydiales bacterium | reverse complement strand
CCACCATCCCCTGACATCTGATACCTACAACGGAATTTTATATTTACTCGCCTCTGCAACACCAGATAGAGAAATCGCTTTAAAATAAAAAAAATCCATCCCAAAAGATCTTTGGTACTGCTTATCGATTTAGCGTTAACCTGCCATCAAGTTAACCAAACCACACCTTCTTTGCCTTAAAAGATTATTAAAAAAATTAATTAATATAATGACCTAAAATAGATAAAAATGATATTCCGGGGTGAGAGGCTGAGTCTCAATCTGAAGAAGTTACTATGTCAGGACCACAAGAATTACATATTAGTTTTCACCAGCAGGACACTGATTATGATCTTACTCTAGTTAAAGGGGGGAAATCTGATCATTCTGTTAAGATCAATGGTGTAACGTATGCTGTTTTAGGCAATAAAGAAAAATTAGCAACAGCATGTGAGATCTTAAATTCAGTTTCATTGAATTCTATCTCAAATTCAGACGATTTAAAGGGTAGGTTAGCTTTTCGAGAAGATATTTCATTTCCCTCTCAAAAAGCAGGTGATGTTGGTATTAACACCTTAAATACCACGGTAATTACTCCTGAGGAAAACATCCAACGTTTAGTCCCTTCTTCTGGGCTTATTGAATCAGAAAAAATTATAAAGCCTGGAAAAGGCGCTAAAATGAATCATCTCCTTGAATCATGGGTCAATGATAGGGGATTCTCGGGGACAGTCTTAGTAATAGATAATAAACAACCTATTTTAAAATGTGGATATGGAAAAGCGTCTCTGGAAGATCATCAAGCAATGTCTTCAACAACTCGCTTTCCTATCGGATCAGTGACAAAACCGATAACCTGTTTTGCTATTCTCAAATTGGTCGAAAAAGAGTATTTCAAAGATTCTGAGAAGCATCCGATTAAAGATCCTGCTAAAATCAAAATTCTTGATTTTCTCCCAGTTTCTTTTCAACCAAAGGGACAAGTTAGAGAGAGCTGGATGGATGTCACGCTCTTAGATCTTATGAATCATACTTCCGGGTTACCAGGATTTAAAGATAAAACCAATAAGAAGATGGGTGACCCAGACAGAACTTGGGTACATGAAATAGAAGAAGCCAAAGGTGGGAAAATGAGTACCCCCTTATTACCGCAAAATTATTTTGATCTTATTTCAAGTGAACGCCTCCCTGAAAGGGATAAAAGAGGCTATAATTACAGCAATTTTGGCTATCACCTTCTTGGCGCAATTATTGAAAATGTTAGTGGAAAACCCTACGAGGACTATATAAATGATTTTTTACAGAAAGAGTTGGGCCTAAAGTCAACAGGTTATATGGGAACAGATAATTCTCTAGAAAAATATGGTATGCCAGCAATTTGGGACCAGGATCGAGGTAAACATCATTTATGGGATAATGATACTTTAGATCTACCTGCAGAAGGTTACTCTTCGGGCGGACTCTACTCAACAGTTGATGATTTAAAAATAGTGACTGATACAATAATGAAAAGCACGGTAATTCAAGGTGAAAAAGGGGCCTTTGCTCATGATCCTGGGAATTTCCGAGATGATTTTATTTGTAGCGCAGGCTGGAATATTTCTGCTGGAAGTTGGCATGATGATTCTGGTAACAATATTCAAGAAATTTGGAAGACAGGTGCAATAGGAGGATATAGTTCCTTGGTGGTCCAATATCCGAAACAGAACGTAGCTCTTTTTATTCTCTCAAACAACACAGTTCTAGATCACTTACCTGATGGAAAGGAAAGATTTACCAGTGATGTTGAAGAAATTACCGCAAATCTCTCACATGCTTTGTTTATTTCTAATTCTAATAATATAAACGTTGACCCTTCTAATTGGGAAGGCCTCTATTATTCAGCCTGGGGCATTACTTTTTCAATAGTGCAACAAGACTCAAAACTTATATTTAGAGAAACTCGCCCTAAGCTAAATGAAATTCCACTTTCTCCCTCAGGTGAGAATCAATTAGATTTTTTATGGGGTCCAGAGCCTCAGCAAATGCATTCCATAAAACGAGAAAAAGACAATACATTAGCTTTATATGGCCCTCACCCTTTGCCTAAAGATGGTCTTCTAATAGAAAAAGATAAATTTATCTAGCTTAACATACCCCAGCTCTTCCTTTTTTGCGCTCTTGTTATTGATGATAAAACATAGACCCGATCCAGGCTAGTAATATACGATACAGCCTGTTTCTTCGAGTTCGTTTAGCCATGCTGGTATCTTTAATTGCTTATTAAGTCTGAGGTCGAGTTTTTGCAGATTTTCAAGATCGCGCAGAGTAGAAGGCAAAGTTTTTAAATGGTTTTGTCTTAAGTCTAGAAAGCGAAGAGCTTTCATACTCCCAATTGATTCAGGAATTTCACTTAATTGGTTGGCCCTAAGATCAAGCTCCATTAAACTCTCCATTGAACCAATACTAGAGGGAAGCTGGGTCAATTGGTTGTTTTCCAAAAACAATCTTTTTAAAGCAGTAAGTTGACTCATACTTTCTGGTAAAGCGCTAATTTTATTATGCTTAACGGATAGCTCTCTCAGATTTGTAAGACTACCTATCTGAGGTGATATTTCGGTTAATGAGTTAAAATAAGCTCTTATCTCAAGAAGTCCATCTAAATCTGTTATACACTCAGGTATATACGTGAACTGATTGTGAGAGAAGTTGATGTATAGCAAATTTTGCAATCCTCTAAATGTCGATGGCAAACTTGACAACTTATTGTCCGATAAATAAATAAACTTCAATTTTTTTAGTGCGCCAATGGTATCAGGCAACGCCGACAGCTCGTTGTGGTTGAGATCTAAAACAGATAGATTTTTCAGATTGAAAATCTCATCTGATAAAGAAGAGATATGATTCATACTGAAGTTGATCCTTTCCAGACTAGTGATCGTGAATAAAGCTGATGGCAAAGAATGCAAGGCATTTTTGTATGCGCTCAAATGTTTTAGTTGCCGCAAGCAAGCGATCTCAGAGGGAATACTCTTGATTTGATTATCATCTAGCCAAACCTCCTCTAACTGAAAACAAGAAAAAATCTCTTCTGGAAAGCAAGATAATTTTTTTCCGCTAAAATTCAAACTACATGACTCGGCCATTATTCCCTATCCCCTTCTCCTCAGACTTCTTCCAAAAAGTAAACACAAAGATATCACGATGCTTATCTAGAAAAAAGACAAAACAACCGTTTTTCTGTAAATTCATTTCCACTCCTCATATTTACCAGCTTTCACACTATGGAGATCCCCATTCTCCGGACAGATAAAGCAATGTATACATTGTTTACCTTGTTTTCACAAAAAACATATTCTAATACACATAACGATTTTGTTTCGTAGAAACAACATACCCTGTAATCTTTTTCTTCCAATATTCCATAACATCTGATATCTACAAAGGAACCTTATATTCACAGGTACAAAAGGTATTCAAGAGAACATGGGAAAACAAAAGATACTAGGTAAACGCTTAGACAAGATCATCTGTTTAAGCAATCACAAAGGCGGTGTTGCAAAAACCTGCTCTGCTGTCAACATTGCTGCAGGATTAAATAAATTAGGAAAATCTTGCCTGTTGATCGATCTTGATCCCCAAGCAAACCTTACAATCAGTTTCGGAGTACAAAACCCTACACATTCTATCTATGGAGCTCTTAAAGGAGACTATCGATTACAAGATGCAATTCAGAATATTTATGAAAAGCTAGATATAGTCCCTGCAACGCTAGATTTATCCGGCGCTGAAATTGAGCTGAGCTCTGAAGCAGGTCGAGAAGTTATTTTGAAAGAACTAATCGAGCCTGTTAAGAAAAAATACGACTACATTATCATTGATTGCCCCCCTAGCCTTGGACTCCTCACGATTAACGCACTTACCGCTGCTCAAAATGTCTTTATTCCCCTACAAGCTCAATACCTGGCCTTGCAAGGATTAACAAAATTAACAGAAGTGATCGAAAAAATTCAAAAACGCCTCAATAAAAACCTTTCGATTGGCGGAGTAATCATCACCCAATTTGATAACAGAAAGATTCTAAATCGCGATGTTGCAAACACAATCAATAGTCACTTCAAAGAGATAGTCTTTAAAACAAAAATTCGAGACAACATTGCATTAGCAGAATCTCCCAGCAAAGGTCTTGAT
>JAJACO010000195.1 GCA_022601475.1 Chlamydiales bacterium | reverse complement strand
TTGTGGCAATTGGAGACTTTCTAGATGTGTATCATAAAGAGCGCCCACACTCAGCTCTTGGATACCTAACTCCCGAAGAATTTCGATTGAGTCAAGCTGCATAAGAAATTTTTCTGTCCAAAAAATAGGGGAACACTACAGATTTTTCAACAAAGGCCTTGAAAAAGAAAAGGTCCAAGCCCACCATTCCTCTTAATCACTACAAAAAGAGGAGAAAGTGATGAACTCAGACAAAAATTTTGCTGCCTTGATGATGCAATTTTTTGAAGCACTAAATACGGAAAATGGCGGTGGAATGCGCCGTCGAGCAGATTACTTACCCTGCACTTGTTCTTTTCTTTTACAATTGGCGGTTTTTTGGTAAAACATATCGACTTATAGATTTGAAATTGAGGTAATGCGTGATAAGCAAATTTTTTGTTCTAGCCCTATCCTTTGTGAGCTTTGTAGGCGGCAGCTTGCACGCTGAATTTTCTGGTGAAATGCCTAAAGAAACTGCCATTTTACAACTGCCTGATCACAGCGAATCGAACTGGAAAGAGATTACTCGTTATGTGAGTGCAAAAGAAGGAGTCATTGAAGCCATTCCCCGTGATCAAACCATACAAAATTGGTCTGAATTGATTGCCGTTCAGTACATGAGCAGCGCTGAATGGGATAAATCCGCTTGTAATCTTGAAAAGGTTCTGGAGCATGTCCGCAAAGAAACACTCTCTGCTTATCCTAAAGACACGGTGTCTTGGCAAATCATCGAAAAAGACAAGGAAGGGATTATCTATGAGTGGATCATGCATAAGCCTTACAAAAATATCTCCGTTGAGCACCAGCTAGCTCGTGCGTTTCTAACCTCTTCAGGCTTTCATTGTGTGGGTTTTATTCGAAAAAATGGCCCCATGAGTGCAGAAGAAAGAGCAAAATGGATTCAATTACTTAGAGAGAATTCATCTGTTGTTTCTATTCAAGATGGAAGCTGTATCGAAGGATTTTCGATGGTAGAAAGGCTTTAGAATTCTGTGCCTGTAGGGTAGCCTGCTGAAGAAGCTTTTGAGCGCCTTCTTTTAAAACCCTTTCTAAGCTTGTTGCAAACACTGGAAAAGTGTGATCCAGTTTCGTGAGCGTACTCTTTTTTTTGAAGATTTATTTGGTTTTAAACCTTCAAGCATAGGCTCACCTTATTTTTTTTCTCGGACACAACTTTCTGTTATACCTCTGATTCTGTTTCTTGTAGATTCAGGGTCAAAGCCCTAAAAAGAAATCTTAAATTATTATATTTGAGAAGGCAAATATTCCGCTTTCTTCATCATAACTCTTGAAATCAAGAAAAAAACCACAGTCAATGAAGCAATGATAATAAAAGAAGAGGAAAGTTGGTGATAAAGAAATGCTTCTCTTAATGCGATTACTTGATAAGAAAGTGGGTTGACTCGACTAATAGCTTTAAGGTAAAAAGGAACATTTTCCAAACTATAAAACACAGGGGCCGAAAGGCTTAATGGCAATAAAAGAAAGCCCAGGAAAAGGTCTCTTTGGGAATATTTTTTAAAGTAGAAAGTCACGCATATAGCAAGGAAAGCCCAGAACAGAGCTGATACTACTCCCACAGCTAAAAGGAAGAGTAACCCTTGAAATGTCAAGATTGTGCCAAGAGAAAGCGAGAGTGGATAAGCAATCAATGTTTGAAAAATGAATAAAACAACTGGAACAGCGCTCATTCCAATGGTATAGGCAAAAATACTTGTTCCGGATGAGATTTTTAGAGCTTGCAGTCCCCATCGCCGATCTATTGTTAAGCGGTAGATAGAGTGCATAAACACTCGAAAGAGTTGAAGAGCAATGATCCCTGGAAAGACAAAAGAAAGGTAATTGAATTCCATTCCATCTAGTTTCGAGAAAGAAGAGCTTAACCCTTGCGCCAACAAAAAAAGATAAGCGAGAGGTTCAATGACAATTCTTAACATTCCTGGTCTATCGCTTAATAAAGCTCTAAATTCAAACTCAGTTACAATAAATAAATTACGGAACATTTTGTTCTTCATTAGCTAATGACAAAAAAGTTTGTTTAAGGTTTTTAACTTTCTCTTTATTTTGAATTTCTATCTTCCCTTCGTTCAAAAAAATATATTGGTCAGCAACTTCTTCAAGCAAATCTAAATCGTGGGATGAAACAACGACAAGGGATTGGTTGTTAGCCATGAATTTTAATTCCTTCATTAACTTTTTGCTTGCAATGGCATCAAGGCCCGTGGTGGGCTCGTCAAAAAGGAGAACTTTGGCATTTTGAGCAAGTGCCCTAGCAATTTGAAGACGACGTTGTTGGCCCATAGAAAGTGTATCGGGAGAAAACGCATGTTCTTTTTCTAATCCAACAGATATTAGTGAATTGCGAGATACTGTTTCAGCCTCTTTCGCGCTATAACCACCTAATCTTGCTCCTAATCTTGTGTTGTCGAGAACAGAAAGATACCAATCTATGCAATAGTGTTGACTTACCCATACAAGATCTTTTGGATCCATAATATGACGAGAAACATCTCCACTAGTAGGCTCAAGGACTCCTGCAATAATATGAAGCAAAGTTGATTTTCCCGCACCGTTAGGCCCGATTAATCCAACAAATTGTCCGTATTGAAGCTGAAATGAGATGTCCTCTAAAGCCTTTTTGCCTTTTGGATATACTTTACTGATGTTGGAAAGAGAAAGAGCTAGAGTCATTAAAATAGGGCCTTTACGTAGCTTTCTCAAAATCTATGAGGAAGTCATCAACCTTGTCGTAAGAAAAAGAGCGGGTTTTTTTTACTATCTTCTTTAAGTCATCTGAAATTTCGCACAAAAAAAGTGTTTGATCCCAATCGTCTTCAAAAGAAACCTTTCTCTTTAGCAGATTTTTGTACCATACAGGGGAATAAAGGGCTAAAACAAAAGAACCTAAGCTATATATGTCTCTTAAAACCAATGCTTTTTTGTGTTCAAAGTTATTTTGAAGTGTTTGTGGATTTGGAAAAAAACCTCTAGTTCCTGAGCCCCAATCTGCGCATGGAGGAGAATTTGGTCCTACAATATTTTCAAGATCGACAAATCTCATAGTGTTTGAGTCATCAATGCGAACATTATCTGGAGAAAGATCAAAAAAATAAAACCCTAGGCGATGTATTTCGGCTAACATCTGCGTCAACGATTGCATCCATTTTTTCCTTGTGTGATATGGATGAGTGCTTGTGCTTAAATTTTGAATAATCTCGTGTAAGGAATGATTCCCAAATCTCTCCATTACCAAGTATGTAAAATCTTGATAATCAATTAGTTCATGTATTTTTGGAGAAATATTAAGAAGAGAGAGCTTCTTTTGAATTTCTGCTTGCCAACGCAATCTCTGTTTCGCATCTACGCCGGAAGGTTCTGTCTCACTATGCGGGCGCGCTTCCTTAATCAGAACCTCTCTAACCATTTTTTTCTTTGGATTCAGATCTAAAGCAACATAAACTCCCCCTTTAGATCGTTGTCTGAGAACATTGATGCAAATGAACTTTCCCGCTAAAAGAGGTTTAGCCTGTGCTTTTTCTTGGAAAAGGGGTCTAATTGGATCCTTTATCCAATCTGGAATTGGTTTAGCTGGATCTCTCAAATCCTTTTCTTTTGAGCCATCAGGAAGAATAATCGAAAATTCTTCATCACTTTCTCGGGATAAAGAATGTGCCCTTATACTCCCATATCTGTAATGGATAATTGATCTAGTCTTAATGCGAATATCAGAGGGAACACGCGGTCCCTGATATCCGTCAGTAATTTTTTCAAGTTCTTTGATTAAGTGGATGGCTTTATTTACATTTAAGGGGTAAACAGTAATAAATTTACCTACTTGTCTGTATCCAAAAAAATTAGTATTTAGACTTCTTAAAAAATGAAAACTACCTACAACTTTGAAATAAATTTCTTTTTCTAGAAGAAAAGGGATTACAACTCGAAATACTTCAAGACAATTTAGAATAGTTGCTGATAGATGGATTTTAAACCCTTGTGCTGGAAGAGTTTCATGATCAAACCCCTTATACAAAGGAAAGCGCCAATAGAAGTCTAAAGTCTTTGACTTAACAATGGGAATTTTATGCTTAGCAAGGTGATGTTTGTCAGCTTCATGAGTTAATAGGTCGGGATTACTGCTCAAAATCAAGGGTTAAATCCTTTTTTGTAAATTCCCTTCTCGTCATAGGTGGCAAGAGCATATAGTGCATGTCCATAATTCACAGCCAACGTCCCCGAATTTTTTATCCCCTTCTCCTTTAGTATGCTATTGAGTTGAGAAATACTGGGGCGGTGTTCACGCTTTACCATGTAAGCAGCTACAACAAATATGTAAAATTGTGCCCACTGAAAAGGGTATTCGACTTTTTCTTCAGTAGAAGCAATGAAGTTCTCAAGAGCTTCAAGGACAGGAGGACTTAGCCTCCTGTCCAATAAAGGCATGTTAGTTTTTTTCATATATTTACAAAGCTATGTTACCGTTGGCTGGTAGGGACATCCTTGAGAATGCGCACCCGAAAGGACAATCTCAACATTCTCTTCATCAACACCTAAAGCGACTAATCCTTCAGGATCTCTTGCTACCAAACAGTTTCTTTCCTTTTCAGATAGATTGTAACCACTAAGAGCTTTCACTGGATCATTTAAAAATGATTCGATAAACATCCAATCACCACTCAGTCTTTCCAGAACCTCTTCAAAGTCACTTGTTGATACTACGGCTGACATTGAAATACCTCCGTTTTTGGGGAGATGAACTCGCGCTTCTCCGCTCAGTTTTTCCTAATAAAAAGAGTGTTATTGAACACTCAAAAAAAATTTATTGGTACTCAAAAAAAAATACAACATTTTTTTGTGTCTGTTAAATAGATAGCTGAGCTTCGGCTTAAAGATAAAAAGGGCACGCCCCCTGGTTGTGCAAACCTGATGATCAAAAATGAGAGTGCTGGTCGTGGTATTTTTCTTTTGGGAATTACAGAAGTTCTTCTCCATGCAACTATTGAAAAGTTGGCCAAGGCTCTTTGCCAACTCTCAAATGATTCTCCCTCCTCTTTCCGTAGTTGACAGATAAATAGTAAAAATATTAGCTTCTCTTCTGTGTTAAGAATTTATTAAGAGTATAGCTGGTGTTTAAGCTGTTTTTAGGGATTGTGTGTCTTTTCTCACTCTCTATGAGGGGAGTAGACATGGAAGTCGTGCCTCGCCGACTTTTTGCCCCAATGGAAAAGAGCTCGTTTCTTCCACAGATTCCCAAAGTGAATCTTGCTACCGGTGAATATTGTGAAGAAGCGTGTGATCTTGTTGTGGCAGGTAGCGAGCCGATTTCAATTCGTCGTTTTTATTCCCATAGTTCCGGCCATTCGGAGCAGATGTATGGGCATTGGAGAATGAATCCCGAAACATTCATGCTTTTTAATTTTGAGCCGGCACAGAAGAGTAAAACATACGTAGGAACAGGGAAAAAAAACGGAAGTTTTGTTCTCTATGACCAAGGGATTACTTCGGGCTTCCGACTCAATCCTGATAAAAACACAGGTTATACCCATCAGCAGCTTTCAGGACAACATCACCCTTTAAACACACGCATTTCTTTTCGAAAGGGGACAAGGCAGCATAAAAGTGGAATCTTATTCGATCCTGAAACGCACTGCTGGTGGGAGGGGTCAATTAAAGAGGGAAACGGGGAAGAGTGGTTTTTCAGAACTGATGTGAGACAATGGCCTCAGATGGGTAATGAACAGCCTCAACGTAGCTGGCAACATCCTGCCTCCCTAGAGCGAGAGTATGAAACACTACCTTTTCAGCCTCCCTATCAGGGGCAAGTCGTCAAACAAAGAAGACCAAGCGGGAATGTGATTTGCTATGAGTACGTCGATTGTAATGCCACGAACCCTTATGTATGGCGGATTCTACCCACAAGTTACGCATTAAAGTCGATCAAAGCCTATAGCTCCACAGGCATGTTGCTTGGTTCAATTGAAATCGATCATACCTCTCATTCATTTAGGGGTTTACGAGCCTATTTTCAGTTAATGGACAGGGTTACGTTTAGGGGAAGCGATGGCCGGGCAGCTGTTTATGTTCAGCCCCAGCGCACTGTCCACAAGGGTGTGGAATACGATACTGTTCTGGAGAGGGTCATTTCATCTGGAAATCCAGTACTGCGATACCAATACCAAAACTACCGAACAAAAAGAAATAATGGGTACGTCCGTGCCCCGCTCATGTGTCACGTTGGACAGGAAGAGGGAAGTTTTTATAAAACAACCTATGAAAATGACAGAAAAGTGGCGGCTCAAAGTGCACCTGTGGGACCAAGTGGGGAGATTGTTCCCATTGCCCGCTACGAATATGGGAACGATTTTACGATTGTTTACGATGCAGAAAACAATAAAACACTCTATCGCTTCGATAAAGATAAGCGAATTATTGCTGAGGAGAAATATCTGCAAGGAGCTCTCTATTCAATTGAGAAGAACACTTGGAATCCATCGACTGGGAATTTGCTGAAAAAGAGCTTAGAAGACGCTGCAGGGAAGGTGTATCAGAGTACGGACTATGTTTACGATGCTAACCATAATGTAATTGAAGAGAAAATTCTTGGTTCTACACCTGTTTATCGCACTTATTCTGCCGATGGATGGAATTTAAAACTGATGGAATCCGATAGACCCGGGAAAAAGGTTCACTACTCCTATGTTCCTGGTACCAATCTTCTAAAGTCGGAGTTAGTCACTTTTCAAGGAGAAATTGTAAAGCGCACATTTCACTTTTATAATCGAGCTCTTGGAGCCGTCTGCGTTAAAACGATAGTTGATGATGGTACAAGCGAACACTTTGAAGATCTTAGTGGAGTAACGTATCGCCATGTAACTGAAACAAATCCTAAGAGTACTCTTCCTTGCATTGGCCTTCCTGAGGAAGTGCGAGAGTATGCCGGGGATCATTTACTCAAAAAAGAGCGTTATACCTATCATCCATCGGGCAAGGTACTCACTGAGGAGCACTACGATGCGAACAATCAACACTGCTACACAATTCAGAACATTTATGACGACCAAGAACGCCTGATCTCCACCACTGATCCTCTAGAGAATCAGACCTCTTTCACTTATGATGCCAATCATAATCTTACCTCAATTACAGGACCTAATCCAGGTCAGTATAAAGAGATTGTTTATGATCAAGCCAACCGTCCCATACGCATCTCTGATCGGCAAGCAGATGGATCTATTCTTACAATTGAGAAGAAATACGACCGTCTTGGACAGGTGATTGCAGAAACAGACGCGTGTGGGAATGAAACCCGCTTTGCATACGATATACTGGGCAGAGTCACTGCAGTTTATCATCCAGATGGATCCATTGAGCAGAATGAATACGATGTTTTAGGCAATGTCACCAAAGCGATCGATGGGGAAGGATATGAGACGTGCACGACCTACAATTTTCAAGGTAAGCCCATGGCCATCTATTACCCAGATGGCCAAGAGGAGCATTTCACCTATAATTGTACAGGAACAGTTGCAACACATATCGATAAAAATGGGGCTAAATCGGTTTATACGTACGATCTGTTTGATCGCCCCACAGAGATTACTGTCTACTCTTCGGCTGGTGACGTGCTCAAAACCACTCATTCAACGTACTCCTCCTTTTGTAAACTGTCTGAAACCGACGGTGAGGGAGTCGTCACCACATTTACATATGACTTTTGTGGAAGAAAGATCGCTGAACAGACCGATACAAAAAAGATAGTCTACGCATATGACGCTTTAGGTCGTCTAACGAAAACCGATACCGGAGCCTTTCAAACGATTGAGATCTTTGACAACGCAGACCGAGTCATTGCAAAACAGATTCTGGATGATGCTGGAAACCTGCAGTTTAAAGAAGAGTACGCCTACGATGCTTCAGGAAATCGAACGCATCTTATCAATTCCAAGGGCGCTTATGAGACACTTTATAATTCGTTTGGAAAGCCACTTTTGGAGAAAAATCCTCTCGGCTTTGGCACAACCTACGCCTACAAATATGACAAAGAGCACACTGAAACAAGCACCGATCCTAATGGAATTCAAACCGTACGTGTTTATGATGCGCGCGGTAGAGAATCGGAAGTGCGCAAGCTCAACCGAAGCGGCAAAGTCATCGCTCAGTCTTTTAATCACTATAATAAGACTGGAAAGCTTATACAACTGAATTACATTGTCTTTGATGGAACAACTCCACGTACAACTATTACGCACCAATGGGAGTATGGGCCTATGGGACGTCTTGAGCGCTTTGTGGAAGCTGGAGAAAAGGAGACGCAGTATTTTTATGATGAGCAGGGTCGTCTTGCCACAATAAAAAAACCAAGTGGCGTTGAAATCCACCATGAGTGGGATGAATTGGGTAGACTGGTGCGTTATTTCTCTTCTGATTTCGATTATACCTACACCTACGACTCGAATGATCGACTAGTTACTGTCTATGATGCAGTTACAAAGAAAAAGACCACACGTGCCTACAATGCCCTTGGTGATATGGTACAAGAGACTCTTGCCAACGGCTTAAAAATATTGAACGACTTCGACCCACAGGGAAGAAGAGTTGCACTAACCCTGCCAGATGCCTCTTCCATCGACTATGCCTATCAGGGCGCTTATTTGCACACTGCCGGTCGCCATAATGCGCAGTTTGTCTATGAACAAAGAGATCTCCAGGGTAATTTCAATCTAGCTACCCTGCCTCATCAGCTCGGCCAAATCTCAATCAACAGAGATCCTCTTTCTCGTTGGCAGGCTTTTGACTCGCCCTACTACCAAGCACAATTCTCTGAAAAAGCGTACGATCCAAACGGGAATTTGCTTCACTACTCTTATGAAGATTCCCTAGGTAAAGCAGAGTGTTCCTATGAATATGATGATCATAATCAACTCATCTCAGAAAATGAGCACTCTTATCAATTCGATTCTCTCCATAACCGCCTCCGAAAGGATGATTTATCCCATGAAGTCAATGCACTTTGCCAGACCTTACACGACGGCCGTACAGCCTATGAATACGATTTGGATGGTAACCTGACTTTCGATGGGGAGTGGTGCTACATCTATGACACCCAAGATAGACTCATTGCTCTTGAAAAAGACTCTAAACGCGTTGAATATACCTACGACCCCTTTCATCGTCGTCTTTCCAAACAAGTCTTTTCCAAAAACAAGCAGATCCATTCAGAACGGTATCTCTGGGATGGAGACAATGAAATCGGCGCTCTTTCCGACCGAGATAAAATTGAACAAATCCGCGTACTAGGAGAAGGGCTTGGGGCTGAAATTGGATCCTCTGTCTTTTATGAGCTAAAGGGTAAAACATACGTTCCAATCCATGACCACAGAGGGTGTGTGGTGGCCTTGGTCGATCCCAAGGCCCAAAAGGCCATTGAAAGCTATCGCTACACTGCTTTTGGAGAAGAGTTAACCGGAGGAACTCTTTCCCCCTGGCGTTTTTCAAGTAAAAGAGTCGAAGAGGAGACAGGTCTACTCTTTTTTGGCAGGCGGTATTACCACCCTGCCCTTGGTAAATGGATCACCCAGGATCCTGAGGGGCTAGAAAACGGCCCCAATCTCTACGCTTATGTTTCTAATTGTCCCCTCGTGCGCTTCGATCTCTACGGACTTAGAGAGTACTTTCCTGATTATGATGCTTTGGATTTTCCTGGTCTTTCCTATTCCACACTTTTGAGAGCTAACCGTGTCGACCCCTATTTCAGCCAATTTGAATCCAGCTTTACCCATAAATCTCATATCTATAACCTGTCAGAACGTCCGAGTCTTCCGGACGGAGCGTGGATAGGTTTCTGTAATGGAATACGTAATAATCAGGAGCAGGCAAAGGAGAACTTAATCCATCTTTCGGATCTCTCTGGAGGTTATAATCTCCATGGCATGTATAGAGGATCGCGTAATACGATGGTGGACCTGATGGGGTGCTGGATGGGGTATCAAGGGACAACTACCGATGCAGTTAGTATAATTCACCAGGCTTGGGATGAGCAATTTGATAAAGTGCCTGACTCTTTGTTGCTGCACTTTTGTACAAGTGGAGGAGCGATCTCGACAAAACAGGCGCTCATTGAATATTCAGACGAGAGGAGAAAAAATATCCGGGTGGTGGCAATTGCACCTGCTGATTATATTTCAGGTGATCTTTGTCATAGTGTACAACACTATGAGGCGCATCTTTGGAGAGATGCTATTCCTTGGATTAGATGGAAAGAGAGGTGGAAAAATCGTGACACGATTCGAGTGTTGCCATCGCATCCTACTGCAGACTTGCATGACCATTCTTTTCAAAGTAAAACGTTTGAAAGTTCCATAAATTATGAAATTAGATATTACAACAAATTGATAGGTAAATGATGCGTGTAATATTAGTATTGCTTTTATTTATATGTGGCTGTAGTGATTCTCGCAGTGAGTGCGATAAAATATCGGGCCGCATCCTATCCCAATTAGCTAAACAAATGCGAAAAGAGAATCTTCGTGCTGTTGGATCAGGAGGAGGGTGTACTACTGATAAAAAGATTAATCTAGTCAGTATGGTTTTCAATTACGAAAAAATTTTGGATATTAACACCGCAAGATCTCTAATTGTAAAAAGTGCTGAGACCTTACTAAATCTTATAAGTGCTCATGCTGAATACGAAAATGCTTTTGAAACTTTTTTAAATCCTATTGATATTATGTACATCTGTATAATAGGGGAAACACCTGAAGGAAATAATTCAAAAGAGATAGGAGGTTTACAGCTTATCAAAGGTAAAATTTATTACCTTATAGATAATTATAAACCTTTTCCACGAGAGGACGGGCCTCTCCTAACAGTTCATGAGGAGACGTTCGAGGAAGCAAAAAGGATTCTGGAAGATCAAAATAAAGCGAGCACATGATGCGCCTCACAACACTTCTTGTTTTTGTATCTTGTCTTATTGGTTGTAGCGATTCTCGCAGTGAATGCGACAAAATTTCAGGCCGTATCTTATCCCAGTTAGCCAAACAAATGCGAAAAGAAAATCTTAGAGCCGTTGGATCAGGAGGAGGGTGCACTACGGATAAAAAGATTAATCTAGTCAGTATGGTTTTCAATTATGACAAAATTTTAGATATTAAGACCGCAAGATCTCTGATTGTAAAAAGTACAGATGTGCTATTAAGTATAATTGATAAAAATAAACAATATTTTGATCCATTACTAAATTACATTGATGTAGTTTATGTTTCTATTATCGGGGAGACACCAAATGAACCTCAAGAGATTTGGGGAGTTAAAATAGTAAAGGGTAAGGTGTATTACAATATTGAGAACTATAAACCCTTCCCACAAGAGGATGGCCCTCTCCTAACTGTTCATAAAGAGACATTTGAAGAAGCCAAAAGGATTCTGGAAGATCAACATAAAGCGAGCACATGATGCGCATCACAATATGTCTCGTTTTTTCACCCTCCATGCGGACCAGCTTAACATTGTGTCGACAAATCAGATTTCTATTACCGGAGACGATATTTTTGTGGAAATTGGAGATGGCCTTTGTCAAGTCGCTCAAATTGTTCAGGATGAATCGGGTTTTTATGTTCCTCGTACAGATTTTTGGATTATGTGCCCAAGAGGACATTCAAATCCACCCTGGAGAGTAACTTGTCAAGTATGTGGCCTGGCTCTCTACTAACAGCTGACGAGTTATGAAGCTATTGTTGTGCCTTCTATTCGTCACAGGAGACGCCTTTTCAGAATCTTTTCTTACAATTCTTGAAGGCCGGTTGAATGTAGGTCTGTGTGCTGTGCACGATCACGCAAAAGTTATGACCCCGCCTGACAAGGTCAACCACAGTATTAAAGATTGTTTGCACATCAATTCAGAAGAAAGCTCATGCGTATCTTGTTTGGACTCAATTCCCGTAAAAGACCGACTTGCTCTGGAGCATTTTTTTAGGATCCTTACTCAAAATGATGGGCTGGGCTACACTTTATTTGGCAGCAAGCCAGTTTGTTTATCAAATTTTTTCATGAAAGTTCCTTTTGGAAATATGCTCTATGGGTGTCACTCAAATGCGATCCGATTAGGTTGGAAAACATGGAAGAAGTACGAAAAACACTTTCCTCATCCTCAATTTATAGTTTTTGATGAAAAAGAGAATGTAAAAGGAATCGAAATAATAAACATTTATTTTATTAACAAAATAAATGTTTTAAAAACTCTGAATGAAAATTTAGATGTTTTTTCTAGTGAACTGGAAAAGGAAATTCATCCTGAGAGTTTTATATCTGAGATTGAGCAGGAGTACTCTCTATCACAGCTGCTAAATAATCACGAGGGTCTTCTAGGAATCCTGCTCGGCTATGGAGTAGAAAGCTCTATGCATTATCATGAGCGCAATCATTTTTTGGACAAAAGCGTGCCCATGGAGGGGTGTTGCGTAACCTCCTCAGAGAGGCGAGTCGTTGCGTAGCTTCGGCGAGCCCCCCCTGTTCGTGAGGACACGCGATAGCGTGGCCAAGCGAATCAAGCTGACAACTGGTCTATCATTTTGTTGATCATGATCGATTTTAGATGGACTTCAATCTCTCTGCGTTGATCACAAATACTTTTTAGGCGATCTCCGAAAAGCCGTTTCTATCTTGACATCATGCTCTCTACAATCGCGCGTCTACTATAACCTATCAACCTACCCCACAAAGATTTAGCAATCTTATCGCCACCTAGAACTTGAATAATTTTGATGGCATCATTTCTATCTGCAAACACCTTCTTTCCTCTAAATACTGCCCCTTTCTTAGGAGGAGTAAGAAGCCGCTTGTTGTACTTTTGGGTTGCCTCGTAACAACGTTTGCTATCTGCAATGCCATCAAACAAAACCCGTCCAGGCCGTCGGTTTGTTCGTTGTAAAACCTCTTCAATATACTGAGTATCATGTATATATTCATTTGTTATCTGCGAAAAAACTAACTTGCCACTTTTAGGTTCCATGGCAAGGTGCAACTTCTTCCATCGCTTCTTGGCTCCATATTTGTGGCCTCGCCATTCACCTGCTCCATACACCTTTAGTCCAGTTG
>JAJACO010000194.1 GCA_022601475.1 Chlamydiales bacterium | reverse complement strand
TGCTCATGCTTCCATAGAGTGGGCATGCACGATTTTATGGAGAGCTGGTTGGA
The DNA here is from genome assembly GCA_022601475.1 of Chlamydiales bacterium. Taxonomy (GTDB): domain Bacteria; phylum Chlamydiota; class Chlamydiia; order Chlamydiales; family JAAKFR01; genus JAJACO01. The sequence continues at coordinate 6,398 of JAJACO010000194.1, read as the reverse complement.
TTTTCCCCCTAAAACTCCTGTACAAAAAGGGTCGATGAGATTTTCAGCGAGATTGTAGTTAAAGCGTCTTTTGAAAAAAGCATCGATCGTTTCATCTTCTTGAGACGTTTTAGGAGACATTAAATCTCTGAGACACGCTGTGAGCAAGCCTTGCTTAAGCAGAAAGGGGAGGGAGAGCTTGTGGAACTTGTTGTTAAAATAGATGTACCTTTTGCGCGCATGAGAATTGGCGGCAACTAGCTCGTTTTGCAATCCTAACTCATGCACAAGCTCCAGTGTGAGTTTTCCTTTTTTTTTTGGAACAAATCCCCGCGGACCCGCTTCAAATAAAAAGCCTCCTGTATGAAGAGTTTGAATCCAGCCTCCCACACGAGAGCTTTTTTCATAGAGAGTGATCTCAATTTGATCCCCCCAAGCTTTTTTTAAAAACCAAGCTGCTGCAAGTCCGGAAATGCCGGCCCCTAAGATGGCACATTTTTTCATATTGATTGTGAAAACTTGGGGTTAGGAAGATTACTCTTAAGATATTGATCAAAACACATGGCAATGATCCGAATAAAGAGCTCTCCTTTGGGGGTGACACTGAGTTTTTCGGGGGTGTTGATCAAAAGTCCATCCGCTTCTAGTGCAGAGAGACGCATCTGCACCTGAAAGTGAGAATCAAAATCCTTTTGATACTTGGTAAAAAAGAGTTCTTTATCAAGCTCAAAATCGCTCATCAGCGTATGGATTACCCATTTACGTAATTTATCTTCAGAAGAGAGAAGAAGACCGCGGTGGATGGGGAGTGTGTTTTGATCAAGCGCCTTGTAGTAGCTCGGAAGATCTTTGAGATTTTGAAAGTACCCTTCTTGCAAAAAACCGATGGAGCTCGCTCCTAAGCTGAGCATATCCTCAGCACTTTTTACGGAGTAGCCTTGGAAATTACGCTGAAGAGTTTTATTTCTGTATGCGCAAGTGATCGCATCTTCTTCTAAAGAAAAATGATCCATTCCAATTGCAACATAACCCCCTTCAACAAAACGCTCTCTTGCTTCTGTATAGATTTTGAATTTTTCTTCCACAGAGGGGAGCAGCTCTTCTTTAATCGCCTTTTGATGCGGTTTCATCCATGGCACTTTGGCATAGGAAAAAAGAGCGATGCGATCGGGACGCATTTTTAGTATATGAGAAACCGTTTCTTTAAAGGTCTCAGTGGTTTGATAGGGCAGGCCATAGATGAGATCTATATTAATTCCCTTAAAACCAAGCATTTTTGCAAGCTCATAGGTCTGCAAGGTCATCTCTAAGCTTTGATTTCTTTTGACAGCGGCTTGCACTTTTGGATTTGTGTCTTGCACTCCAAAACTGACCCGGTTAAATCCAATTTTGCGCAAAAATTTAAGCTTTTCTCCCTCGTCTTCTAGCACAGTGCGAGGATCGATTTCAATCGCTACCTCCTGGGAGTAGTCAATAGAAAAACTGGCATTTATTTTCTCAAAAAGACGGGCAAATAGCGGAATAGAGAGTTTAGTGGGCGTGCCTCCGCCAAAGTGCACTTGGGTGACGGGATGTTTTTTACCCAAGTGAGAGCAGATGAGATCGATTTCCTTAAAAAGATAATCCACATAAAGCTGCTCATTCTCAGGTTTGCGGTTGAGCACAACAGCGCATCCACAATAGAGGCACATGGTTTTACAAAAAGGGATATGGAAATATAATGAGAGAGGGTTTGTGGTTTTAGCCAGTTTTTCGATGTAAGGTTTTTCAGTAAGTTCTCCCCATTCGGGAGCTGTGGGATAGCTTGTATAGCGTGGAGCCGGGAGATTGTACTTAAGCAGTAACCCGGGATCGATTTTGGACATAATTTACCAAAAATTCTACATTTTCTACCGGGATATCGGGCAAAATTCCATGCCCAAGATTAAAGATATACCCCGGATCTTCTTCCATCTGTTCAAGCAGAGGATCTACCTTTGCTTGTATCAACTCTTTTGATCCATATAAAACCATTGGATCTAAGTTTCCTTGTATAGCGATTGAGCGAGGGATTTTTTTGCGAATGCTTGGAAGATCGCCACTCCAATCCAAACTGATTGCAGAGGGTTCAATAGAGGCTAACTGTTCTGCAAATAAGCAAGAACCTCGGCAGAATAAAATAACAGGGATGCCTCGCGCTTTGACCGCCTGCACAATCTTTTGCATCGGTTTTAAACACACTTGTTCAAAATCGTGCACATTCAAGCTATTTGCCCACGAGTCAAAGAGCTGCACAGCCTCTACCCCCGCATCGATCTGCAAATGCAGATAGGCGATTGTAGCCTCTGTGATCACATCTAGAAGGTGGTGAAAGGTATGTGGATTTTGAAACAGAAGCTTCTTAGTTTTTTTAAGATCGCGGCTTGATTTTTGCTCCAAGATATAGCTAGCGATTGTAAACGGAGCACCTGCAAAGCCAAGTAGGGGAACTTGCAGCTCTTGTTTGAGTAGAGTGATCGCTTGATGAATGTGGGCATAGACTACCTGTGGATTTTGTATCTCGATGCACTCTTGGGAATCAAATACGACAGGTCCAATGCCCTCTTTAAAATCATACCGCAGATTTAAACCGTCTAACACGGTGAGAATGTCGCTAAATAAAATCGCTCCATCCACCTTAAGACGTCGAATGGGCTGCAGGGTGACCTCTACGATGGTTTCGGGGTTGTGAAACATTTCGAGTAAGGATTGGGTTTCTTTAAGTTTTCGGTACTCAGGGAGATACCTTCCTGCTTGGCGCATCAGCCAGATAGGGGGGCGAGAATGGTTTTTGCATGCAAGCGCATCGAGGAGTAAAGACATGAGGTGAAAATAGAATAAAAATGAATTTAGGAAAAGAAAATTGGCATCCCAAACTAAGTGGAGAGCGTTACATGTCATTTTGGGATCCCTTTCGCTTCATTTAACTGCCGGCCACTCAAGTAGCCTGGACAAAAATCCCCAAAAGTTCTTTTCTCTCCGTTTAAATGCTGTTTTAATTTCAGTTTTCTGTGTAAAATGCCCCCTCTAACCTGGAAAATAAATCTATGACGCAGCAAACCCGCAGTCCCATTTCATTTGGGACGGAAATCATCCAAAAAACAGCTCAAGCGTGATTAGACGAAGATGAGCACTCCGATTTCAGATTATCAAGCAAACGTCAATGCATTCAAAGTAGACGTGTTAGGTTCAAACAAACCACCCTGCACTCAATGCGATAATTTAGCCTCTTTAGAGGTGGCTATGAAACACTTGAAGGAAAGCTATTTTCCGCGTCCGTGTGTCCGGGGTTGGCCTTGTCCTGGCATGACACAACACAGAGTTGAAATCGACAAAGTATTGGAGCGGTTACAGCCCATTAAAGCGGAATTAACAAGGCAATGTAAGATACAAATAGTGCAAGAAAAAGCTCAGATACTTTTCAACGCAGCCGCAAACTCTAAACTTCCTGCTGTAGATCAACAGGATCTGCTCAAAGAGGCCCTATTAAATCTAGTTCCTAGAAAAGCGTAGACGACTTTTGCTCTTTCCTATCTCACAGACATTAGCTTTTGTATCTGACCTCTGTATCATCGACGGAGTTCTTTTGCGTAAAGAGAGGTAGTTGTCTCTATTTTTTGAGAACTTGCAGTTGATTTCTCTTGATCTAAACTTGTTTTTTTTCTTAAGCTGGAAATGCTAAAATTGGAGGCACATATGATATTACCATCACAAATGGACACAATGAAAACTGCAACTGAAAACGATTGGGTGGTCTCTTTATATAATACGGGATCAGTAATAGCGGGTCACGCCATGATTTCTGTTCAAGGAGTTGAACTATACAACGATTTTTTTGGTCAGTATGAGTTAACCAATAAAATCGTTGTTAAAGAGACTATTGGTCAACGATATCAGGCCTCAATTGGGAACAATCAGGGATTTATAGCTAACATTCGAGTAATTGAAAGCCATCAGAACAACAATCCTAAAAACCTGGAAGAGCTATCCTCTCGCTCATGGTATGCAAGCCCAGAGAACGTTAAAAACATGATCGCCTCTATTAAGGAAGATCAAAAGGAGATTAAGAAAGCGCTCGAAAAGGATGATGTTGAATCTCTTCCTCCCTATCAAACAGGTGGTGTCCATCGTTTTACCTGGCTTGGTAGCAATGGAGGTCATAGCTGCTTAACCTGGGCTGAAGAAAAATTACAAGTGGCTAACATCAACCCTTCAACTTCTATGTTTGACTCAATAAAAGCTTGTCCGGAGTTGCATGTAAATAGTTGCGCAATACTATGAGTGTTCGCGTCATCCCTTCAGTTACTGTTCACGTATGGGGAGAATCTTCTTTTCAAAAAGGAACTGAAGGGAAAAGAGTCTGTTTTTCTCCGGGGCATGTTGCTCTTCAAGTGATGACAGAAGATAAATCTGTTTATATCAGCTTCTGGCCTCCGACGCAACATTGCTGCGCTGCAAGTGCAGCGCATTTTCATTCTGATTATGAGACTGACCAAAGTTACGAAAGAAAGGACTCTCGTTCTTATTGCTTAGCAGTGAGTCAAGAAGGGGCCGAGAAGATTATGGAGGTATTTTTAGATTTTAAAAGCAAACCTTATGAATGGTCTGTCCTAGGAAGCAGCATTTTGCGCCGTCCTTACGCGAGTAATTGTGCAGGTCTTTCTCTATACCTACTTGAAAAAGGAGGGCTTTATAATGACAGTTTTTTTAGCATGCAGCCATCAAAATTAGCTTCCGCCCTATTCGTCTCAGCCACTTTTTTTGGAGCAATCAATTTTTATTCATATTCTAAAGTTTTTCAGTTGGATACGTATGTTAATCAATTAAAAAATTTTATAGGTACCAACACACGTTTAGAAGAGTTCAATTCGCAAGGCATCACTTATTTAAATGGTATTCTTGGAGGTATGAATGCTATTTCGAACAAAAAAACAGAAGCATTTTTTGCTCTGCAAGAAAATGTAAAAAAGGGTATTACACTCCTAAATAGTACTATTAAAACAGATGTTACTACAGCTTTACAGAATTGGTTGAATTTGACTCAAAGACACATTTTTAAAGCAAAAGTCACTTTGGCAATTCCTTTTTGTTTCAGTTCAATGCTGTGCCTTATACAACACAATCTTTGGTTAAGAACAGTCACTCCTTATGAAGTAGAAGCCTTTGCCAAAAAGGCTTTAACTAACCAATAGTTCAAACTTTTTATAAAAAAAAATGAATTTTTCGATTTTTTCAGAAATATTCGGGAATTGTAACTGTGTCAATTAATTTTTTTTCACGACGCGAGTCAACAGAATGCTTTCTTTTAGTATGGGATGAGCAACAATCAGAAAATACCTCTCCTATCTGTAAGCAAATGGCTCTCGAAATACCTAAAGCTAATGAAGATGAAAAGCTATACATGAGTTATTGGTCTTCCCATAGAGCAACTGAGAGTTGTTCGCAAAATGGACCTCATCTTCACGATGAAGAAAAAAAAGATACGGATTGTTTAGGTTTGCCAACTCAGAGATATCCAATTTTTTTAGATACCGAAAAAATCCTCCAGTGCGGTTATGAGCAATTCTCAATGAGCTCTAAATTATCGCAGGCTGATATTGTTTTAAAGCTTCTTGGAAAAGGTGGGCTAAAAGAAAGTAATATCTATTCTACCGGTTTAAAGGTTGTTAGTCTTTTTTGTTTTTTTAATTCTTTAGTTAATCTCTATTTATCGCGTTCTTTAGATGAATATAACATTTCTTCTACAGAATATGATTCCAATATTTCTATTCATTACACAACGTCAATGTTAGGTATTGAAATGATAAATGAGTTGTATAAGTCTATACTGCAGGCTGATCTAGTAGATCTTGGAGAACAAATACAGCATTACCCACAGCTTGAGCTAGAAGGATATAATGGCGTAGGTGATCTTGATTTTTCTCAAGGAGTCGAATTCCTACATTTTGTTCCTGGAATTAAAAAAGAGTTAGTCACTTTATCTAAATGGACTTTTGCCATTGCAGCTGGAGCTTATGGTCTCCATTGTTTTACTGACCGCTTTGTTTTTCAACCTAGAACACTTGATGATATTGAACGGTTGGCAAAATGGTCTGTCCAGAAAAGAGAGAACGAGGGATATGTCACAGCACAATCTACTAGAACTGTTAGCAAAGTATACTTACTTGGTATTCCTGTGATTTTTTCTATTGCAGGTGTTTTTTACTGCTCGCGTTAGCCCAGAACATCCAGTTGATTTTATAAAAATTATTTATATGTTTAATCGAGCGAGAAGCTATGCGTCGTATTATTTATTATATCTTAATTAATTTAGTTTAAAATACATAAAGTAATAATTAAATAATAAATGCTTTTATCTCAGGATAATATGAAAATCTCCGAAGATAACTCTCTATACACGT
>JAJACO010000193.1 GCA_022601475.1 Chlamydiales bacterium | reverse complement strand
TCGTTCCAAGCAACAGGTAAAAAAAGACCAATTGATTGAAAATAAAAGACGGCAACGAGAGGCGATGGCTAAGAGAACTCATCCGTACATGAGTCAAGAGGAGAATCATTTTTATTTTCCAGATTGGGAACATGTCCTTTCCTATGCTCAATCATTTAATAATAAAACAGAAGCTCTAGACGTATTACGATCGAAAGGAAAGAGTGCTGGCGATTTTGTTCTCCTGGAAGATTGTAATCAACCAAGTTATCTAGAAGTGTTTTATCTTGATAAAGACTTAAATTTTCAGGAGATGCGGATAATCGACCCAACGCATGCTTATTTTTTTGAGGCTCAATATCACACCTTTGATGATGAGGAAAAAGCGAGTAAAGAATTAGTTGCCAGAGGTGAGGAGCCAGGAGATTTTGTATTACTAAGCACATTTGAATCAGATCAATCTGTGGTACATGCTCTCTATTTGGATGATAAGCTTGAAATGCAACAATGTGAATTTTATCCTGAACAATTTTCACTTCAGCAACAAATTATCAGTTCAGAACAAAGAACAAAGGTGTATTCACGTGCGATCACTCTGAATGCTCAATTAGGTCTTCTAAAAAAATGTTATTTTGCGAAATGAAAACTTTTCTTCGGATACTATTCAAAATTCAATCAAGGGGTCTCATTACGCATTACTTTTGCAATGGATGCCAAATGATTATCAGTGTCGATTGTTTCCAATTGGTCAGGAGGGATTTTTGCAAGACTTTTTGGAATGGGTGCATTATCATCCCGAGAATCCTGGCGTGCATATTCCAGCTCTTTTAAGAACATTTGGTCAATATTTTTCTGTTGATATCGAGCATGATGTGCCGATAAAAGAAGCTAACCCTCTTTTATCTGAAATCCATAAAATAGTTTGTCATGGATATAGACCTGAGTACGCTAAGAATGTGATCACTCAAGATCTAAAGTCATATTTAGAAGTTTCTCTATTAGATGATGATAAAAAAAGTAAGATATATAAAACATTTGAAAATATGACGATCTCTTCAAAAATGAAAGTAGGTGAGATTGAAAAAACAATACCAGAAATGATGAGTGTGCTTGATCAAGGGGAGATGCCCGTTGCTGTTTTAATATGTACTTTTGATCCTGGTCATGGAATTGGATGTATCTTCGATGAAGATAGAATGATTTTAAGTAATTTTGGATATGGTTCATTTGATTTCATCTCTGATGATTGCGACATAGAGGTTGGTTTAAAAGTATATAAAATAAATAAAAAAATAACATCAGATATGTTGAGTGAATTATTATCGATTCAAAAAAATGAAGATCTTCCAAATAGATTCAATAACTTTAGTGAATCAAAATTGCATTCAATTTTTGGTTTAGAGTTGATGAATACTATAGGCGGGGGCACTCCCCAAAAAGCTCGTAATTGTGCTTTTAAAGACCTGACTCCCTTATATAAGGCTGGTCTTTATCTTATGGGTGCTTCCGAGGAGGAGGTGATTTTTGAGCATCAAAATTTTATGGAAAACAATCGTGAAATTTGGCTAGACCACATGTTTTGCGCTATTAGTAATGTTAAAAATAGTGATTATGAAACAGAATTGCTTTTTATAGCTTTAATTACAGTGTTTAAAATTAAATATAAACAAGTTGTTCTTAATTTTAAAAAAGAAAAAGATATAGAGATTTTGGATAAAATTAAATCGTTTGTAGAAGGATTAAAACAAAAAGGAAATTCACATCATTACCTTGATAAAATATTAGAGTTTATCAGTGGGGAGAATATGACAACGTGTGATCTGACAAATATACATCAAGTTGAATTAGAGACGACAAAAAAAAGAGCGGATAGGTTTCATAAGAAATGGAGTCAAAAAGCGAAGCTGCATCAACGTTTATATCAAATGCTGAATCAAACAATGGATGGCGTAAGGAATAAAGCCGCAGGATGGGTGAGCGAGCAATTTGAAGCGCTTACAAGTGGAGTTTTAAAGCTGTGTGCTTCAAATCTGCAAGGGCGAACGCATGAGATTACGGGATAGATAAACGAATCGTCTCGATCCTACCGGTTGAAAAGTTTTGCCAAATGGCAATGCCACGATTAAAGCTATCTAATGAGATCTGTGGTAGGGAAGCGCTGTTTGCGGAAGCATCAAAAGTTGTTGTGGTCGTGCTGACAGCAGAGAGCTGAACGGGGGCAGACCAAATGCGTGTAGTGGCATCAAAGCTTGAGCTCACCACTGCGAAGGGGAATCCTTGAACCCAAACTGCAATCGCAAAGCCATTTGCATTCACCGCAATTTGTGGAATTGAATTAACGCCAGCTCCTGAGAGCTGGAGGGGTGCAGACCAAGTGCGTGTTGCCTTATCAAAATGAGCGACCAAAATTTGGTTAGGAGAGGTGCTAAGCGGTGCATCCACCCAAATAGCGATCGCATTCCCGTTTTGATCTGTTCCCACTTGAGGAGATGTCCCAGAACCTAAGACACGCGGTGCAGACCAGAGAGCTGTTGCCACATCAAAAAAAGCTGCTTCAATCTGAAGTGCAATTGTTTTTGACCAAATACCTACAGCATCACCCGAAGGGGTGATTGAAATTTCAGGCGCTCCATTTCCATTGGCAGAAGAGATGGTTTCTATCGGTGTTAGAGCGGTAAATCCGTAGAGAAAAAATAGGCTGGGTAGTAGCAGTAAGCGGAACATAGATTTAATTTTTCTCCTGTAAGCGCACCATATTTTCAAGGGCGATGCGAGGACAGATATGATCATCGATGTAATCGATGAGTCGCGTCACAACTTTTCGCACTTGCTCTTCTGTTTGCGCATCGCAATTGCCTTCTTGATCAAACACTTTTTGGACATTAGCAATCGATACAGGTCCAGGAAGCACAAGGGCGCCCACATGAGAACAGATGCTTCTGAGCTGTTCAAGAGATTTAATGGCACCAATTGAACCTGCCGCGACTCCCAAAAGCGCAATGGGTTTTCCCGATAAAACAGAGGGGAAGCCAAGGTTATCCACAATCAACTTCATGACACTTGAGATGCCCCCGTGGTATTCTGGAGAAGCTATAATTACACCCGTCGCTCTTTTTACCGCAGTTTGTAAAATTTCGGCCGAATCATTTGTGCTGGGTTGCCCGGGGAGGGTAAGAGTGAGCGTAGCGGGATCGATGATTTCATAGGTGAGGGGCGCTTTTTGTAATTTCAACTCCTTGTCGAGTAAGCGCACAGCCTTCAGGGTGTAATTGTCTTCGCGGACGCTGCCAAATAAAACGAGAATATGTTTTTCATTCATTGTTCAACTCCCATGCCGTGAATGTATTGATTGAACCAATCGAGATTGGCTTTTGCTGCTTGTTCAATGAGTTTTGCATCGTGGATGGCATGTTCTGAGTGCGGAAAGAGCATCAATTTTGTGGGCACTCCGCGCCGTTTGAGCGCTTGGTAGAGCTCGAGGCTTTGAGAGGAGGGCACGATTGTGTCGTCTTTACCGTGTTGAATCAGAGTGGGTGTTTTAATATTCGCAATGCGTGTAATGGCAGAGCGCTCTAAAAAGAGATCGAATTTTTCCCATAACTCTCCACCAAAGTAGCTAGAAATAAAAGAGGAGGTGTCGGTTGTGCCATATGCGCTGATTAAATTGACAACTCCAGCACCTACGGATGCTGCTTTAAAGCGATCGGTTTGCGTGATGATCCAAGCGGTCATATAGCCGCCATAGCTCCATCCCATGACACCCAATTTTTCCATATCAATCAATTTTTTTTCATTGAGTGAATCGATCCCTGCCATGATATCTCGATAATCGTTCCCTCCAAAATCGGCGAAATTAGCCTCTCTAAAGGTAAGGCCGTACGCATTAGAACCTCTGTAGTTGACTCTTAGTACTCCATATCCTTGGCTTGCCAAGGTAGCAATAGGGTAAACACCGGGAGAACCTGTAAAAGTTTCTCCAGAAAAAGAGGCGGGACCTCCATGGATAAGCACAAGCAATGGGAAGCGTTTGGAAGGTTGATGATTTAAGGGATAGGTGAGCAATCCCTCAATCATCGCCTCATCAGGAGCTTTGAATTCGATTAACTCTGTTTGAGGAATGAGCTGCAAAGGCAGAGCTGAATTGAGATGTGTGAGTTGAGTGAGATTTTTGTCTGAGATGGAGTATTGATACAACTCAGGAGGGTGCATGGAATTTTGTCCCACAAAGGTAAAATTTTCATGGTCCGGACTCAACGAGATATTTTTGATCGAAGGAATTTTGATTTCAAATTTTTTAGGTTCGCCACCTGCGAGGGGGAGAGCTAAAATTTCAGCTTTTGTTTTGTTATAATCCATCACATAGACAAATTCACTATCTTCGGACCAACCCAGAAGAGCGCCAACAGAGAGAATATGACGGTTCGTTGTTTGAGAAAGTGCGCGTGGGGTGCCTCCCTCAGCAGCGACTATCCATACATCTTGTGCTGAGGTTTTGCTAGTTTGTAATTTGATGTAAGCGACCCATTTTCCGTTGGGAGAATAGATAGGTTCAACGGCAATGGAGGGGAGAAAAGAGGAAATTTGCCCAGTGTGGAGATCAATTTTTGCAATTTCTAGATCATCCCATTTGCTCGATTGCGCATTGGATGTTTTAGGGAGGAGAATCTGTTTTCCATCTGGAGAAAAGGTGAATTGATCGGAAAGAGTATTTGATCCCACGTTAAAGGAGGTCTCGGTGAGTTGCCGAAAATTTTTGCCATCCGCTGAAATAAGGCAAAGTTTTTGATTCGCTCGCTCTTCTTCATCGACGGATCGAATGGCGTTGGGATTACTTTTAGTGCGCATTAAAAAAGCGAGAATTTTGCCGCTTGGGCTCCACTCAAATTTTGAGATTTCTTGATTAAAGTCAGTAAGAGGAAGCGTTTTGTTCTCTTTGAGGTGATAGATTTCAATTTGGTGATTTGAAGGATTGATGTAGGCGATAGACTCTCCATTTGGTGCCCATTGTGGGTCGAGAGCTGCATCTGCGATCTTTTTTGCAGGTGATGAGAGATAGAGGGCTGGTTTATTTTCTTCAAGAACTTGGTAGCAAATCAAAGAGCCATTTGGAGAGAGTTGACTTTTTCCAATCAGTTTGACCTCGAGCATTTGGTCGAGCGTCCATTCGTTAGAAAAACAAGGTGAGATACAGGTTGTTATAATCAGCAAACACAAGATTTTTTTTAGCATAAAGCCCTCAATTTTTTTTAAAAACTTAACAAGGAGGTACGCTTCTTGTCAATCCAACATGCTCTTTCGAAATATTTAAGCATAGTATAGAGTCGGGATATGAACTTAGAAAAACTTTTAGAAAAAAAAATCAAACCTCTTGCTGAGAAAATGGATACCCATTCTTCTTCTCTTAAGAAAGGGTTTAAGTATTTGGGAAAACATCGCCTGCTTGCCTTAAGAGCTTCAAAAGAGTTTGGAGGGCAAGAGCAGGTCTACGAAGACTATTTTGCATTTACAGAAATGCTTCAGTCTTACTCGGGCGCTTTGGGTTTTTTTCAGAGGCAGAACCAGGCGGCAGCGCGCTTTATTTCGAATTCTTCTTCAGAATATCTCAAAACCGAGTGGCTCTTAAAGATGGCGCGTGGCAAGCGTTCTGTTGGAGTCAGTGTCTCTCATTTGCGCAATCCCGCCTCTCCTCGAGTGACAGCTGTATTGAGTGAGGAAGGATGGCATCTTACTGGAGAGGTGCCTTGGGTGAGTGGGTATCGCTTATTTGATTCGCTTGTTGTTGGTTTTTTTCTTCCCGATCAAGAAGAAGAGGGGATGGCCCTGATCCCTTTTAAAAAAAGCAGAACTCTTAAGGTGTCTAAACCTCTTTCTACAGTGGCCTTAAGCTCGATACAAACTGTGCATTTAAGATTTAAAGAGCACATTGTTCCAGAAAGTCGTGTCTTTTCTGTAAAACCAATGGGGAGCTATAAGCAAAATCTCACTATTCATGAAGTACATTTTGTAAATTTATCAGCGCTTGCATTGGGCTTTAAGCGGGAGTTAGAAGGGCATCATAACGAGCTGTATGCAGATCTGTGCTCGCAGTATGAAAATTGTAGAGAGGCTTTTTTACAGCGCACATCCACTGAAAACTTACTCTTGCTTTATGCTCAAATGCACCGCATTGCGACCGAGTTTTGCACTTTGGTTCGTTTTATGAAACAAAGTGTTTCACTCATTTGTCCCAACTCGATTGAAAGAAGATATCGAGAGTTGATGTTATTTGGAGTGATTATTAGCGATGCGCAAACGCGCGAGGCGTGTTTGCAGCAAATAATTCCCTTTAAGAAATAAGTTCTTGAAAAGATTTTTTTAAAAGAGTTAGGTTTATACGATGGAATCGATTCGCACAAAATTTATCAATACGCAAAAACTACCGCTTGTAATTGAGCCTTCTAAAGACTTCTCGTTTGAAGAGCTTTTAGATTATATCAAAGAAAACCGAGAAGCAATTGAGAAAAAGATACTCAGTTTTGGAGGGGTTCTTTTTAGAGGTTTTCCTGTACATGGACCAGAGGCTTTTAATTCGGTCATTGATGCTTTAGGTTTTGGAAAGCCAGTCAGCTACGTTGGAGGAGATACTCCGCGTGATAAAGTGCAGGGAAAGGTATATACTTCTACAGAAGCACCTCCTTCACTGATGATCCCTCTGCATAATGAGATGAGTTATATCAAGCACTATCCTCGCCATATTTACTTTTATTGCGATGTGGCCCCTAAAGAGCGAGGAGAAACAAGTATTGGAGATGCGCGCGCCATTTATAAAAACATCGATCCAGAAATTAAAGAGCGGTTTGTCAAATGTGGTCTCAAATACATCTCTAATTTTTATGGTAAAGATTGGATGCTTGATTTAATCAATCGATACCAAAGAGCGCATAAAACATGGATGGATGCATTTGAAACAGATTGCAGAAAAACGGTAGAAAAGAGTTGTATCGACAATCAATTTGGGTATCGGTGGAATAAAAAAAATTGGTTGCAAGTGATTTATGATAATCCATCTATAATTGCGCATCCCAAAACAGGGGAGCGTGTATGGTTTAATCAGGCGCATCTTTATGATTATAATCCTCGGTTGCTTGGTTTTTGGAATTGGGTAGGGACCAAATTTGTTTATTGTCGTAAAAATACAGTGATGCACGAGATTTATTATGGAGATGGAAAAAAAGTCCCCAAAAAAGATCTTTATCATGTTATGGATGTTCTAGAAAAAGAGACAATTAAGTTTCCTTGGCAAAAGGGGGATGTGCTTGTTTTAGATAATATATTGACGATGCATGGACGTGCTTCTTTTAGTGGAGAAAGGCGTATTTTGGCCTCTCTTACTAGATAAATGCTGATTTCATTAGGAGATCATTGAACAACTCAAGCTTGATGTCATTTTGGAACCTTTTCAGGTTGTAACATATACATAGAAGTGTGAACTATAAAATATTTTTGGATAAATTTCTAAGGCGCTGAGGCGCAAAGGCAAACGGTCTCAAGCCTCATATAATTGAAGATTTATTTTTTCTTGGCATCTTCGCGTCTTTGCCCCTTTGCGTTGACTAAATAGAGGTACGAAATATGGGTCGTGACCTCAAGCTTAGGTGAGATAACTGACTTTTTACTTTCGTATTTTTTTAGAAATACTTTATCTTTCTCTCCAACCAAATGTGAGTAGAAGATAATATTGCTAGAAATTAAGCCTCGGTTTCTCCCTCAGGGTATTTTTATCCCTCCCCCGTCCTCCAACAACGTCCGCCTTAAGGTGTTTATTGTGGCTACGGTTTTTTTTGCAGCAGCAGTGGTTGCAATGGGAGCTTTGGCACTTCTCGCTTCCAATGGAAGTGGCTTTGCAGGTTTAAATGCGATAGCTAGCTTAAGGGCTATTGGAAGTGTGCATAGCTACATCATGCTCTGTGGTGGGACGCTTCTATTTGCTTTGGGTATCCTTACCTGGGGGTGTCATCTTCATTTGGCGAGCCTGAGTGCACTGAAGTGAGTGCATCGAACCACCTATATACTTTGAGATCGTTGCATAACTCAAGCTTGGTATCGTTTTGGAACCTTTTTGCCCCATTTGAGAAAATGCTCTCAAAGGTTTACAACAAACCTGTGGGACGTAAAAGCTATTCCGCATTGATGATGTTCAAATGTTTACTCCTTCAAAACTGGTACAATCTGAGATCGTTGCATCACTCAAGCTTGAGTTATGCAACGATCTCATTATGAAAAAACTGCGTTTGCCTGAAAGGCGATAGTGACCAAAGAGGATTCTTCTTCTGAAAAAGGGAATTTGTGTGGATTTCGCTTGAAAGGAGTCCTTTTTCAGAAGAAGAATCCTCTTTGGTCATGATGTCGCTTATGCGACATAAACGCAGTCTATCACTTTGTCGAACAAGGCTTGAGATTAAAAAATCATTTTATCCTACCTATCCTGCCCGCCGTTAGGCGGATTTTGCCTATCCTGTTAGTAGAATCATCATGTGCAGT
>JAJACO010000192.1 GCA_022601475.1 Chlamydiales bacterium | reverse complement strand
TTGGGGGATCTCGAACGAAGATAGTACATTGGTACAGCGAGAGAGAGATCTTTCAAATGGGGCAAAAAGGTTCCAAAACGATACCAAGCTTGAGTTATGCAACGATCTCGATCTCAATCTGAATTGCGAATCATCACAAGATCTTGTTCCCATGGGCACGCCTCATCAGCTGGATCGATAAGATGAGAATCTTTAAATCCAAAAGATCTATAGAATGTTTGAGCTGATGTATGGCTCTCCCTGACACAGAGGGTGATTTTCTTTCCCTCAGGGAGGTGATCTTTAATTAGGCTTTTCATCAGTTTGGAGCCAATGCCTCTTTTTGCTGCATTTGCTTTCCTTGCGACAATATTAACCTTCATTTCGCTCTCTGTATTTGCAAAAAGAAGCAAACCTAAAATTGAGCTGGTTTGCTCATCTCTTGCAGTTAAACAACCGACCGATGAAGAGGTATACCACAATTCAAATGACTCTTTTAAAGGGAGCTCTACAGCTCCAAACGACTCATTGGCGATCTCCCAAATTGCTTCTTTGTCTTTAACATCGAAATCAGTTGTTTTTGTAACTTGAATATTTGAAGCTATTGGATTTTGTAAATAGCTCATTTCAGGTGCAACATCGAGCAAAGTGATTTGCTTTTGATCAGGATATAGAAATTCTTGATTGTGAATAGAGCGTAAAAAATCCAGCCATATTTCCTGTAGTTGAGGATAATTTTCCATTTTTTTTGTGATCCCCGTGAGTTCATCGTGTAAATTTGCATGATCACGGCTGTAAGAAAATGCAAAATTATTGTCGAAAATCTTTTGGGTATAGGGGATATTCAACTCGGGATAGAGATTTATTTGCTGATTTGTTATTTCCCGTATTTTCAACGAAGAAGAACTAGCTATAGCGCTCATGCTCCATTTCCTCATATTTAGATAAAAGTCTAATAATGTTTTGGTAATTGAAATTGCGTGCTATCTCAATAGGTGTTTTATTTTGGCAATTTATCAGGTGCATATTTGCACCGTTTTGAAGCAGCAGTTGTACCATTTTATACTTATTCCTTCTGCAAGCTTCATGCAAAGGTGTATGATTCCATATTTCATTGGTAAAGTTGGGATCAGCCCCTTTTTTAATGAGTATTTGAGCTAATCTCGTATTTCCAAAAAAAGAACAGTTATACAACGCTTTATCATAAAATTCCTTAATTGACTCATTTTCGATCTTTAAATTAGTTATTCGTTTGTCTTGGTTTAGTATGAATCTTATATCATAACGAGTAGGTAAAATCTTACTGATAACTTTCTCTTCTAAAAGTGACTGTAGCAGCTCTCTAGTATGTAAAAATTCTATAGCTTCTTCATAGTCATTTCCTTCATGCCCGTACTCTTTGGCTTTGCTGATAACAAATGGGATTGTAAACAATGCGTAGGATTTATTGATTTGGGATAACTGATAGAGAGTTGTAGTAGTACACTGTTCTAGAAGATCGGGAACAAAGGTAGGTTTTTCTGTGAATGCCTCGAGAAGAGAATACTTTTGTTCACCAACAGATGAAATAATCGCTTGTGCAGTTTCAATATTTTTATTTTCATTCTTTTTCTTAAAAATAAAATTATATTGTTTAGACGCATAAATAGTTATTGACTTCATTAAATCATTGTAAACCAACTACTAATTAATATTAAAGTTCTATTTATTTAAATAGAGGACTAAGGAGTGGAGCGAGCAATGCAATGATCATCAGAGCTACAAAAATCAGTATATAAGCAATGATAATAGCCAACAAAGCTTTCCAGGCAGAAAAACGGTGTGCCTCGCCTAACATATTTAAAAAAATAACTAAACCCCAGATGACAAGGATTAGGTCGATGAGCCCCAATATTGATTGTAACCAAGGGTTGGGTACGGCCCAAAGGCTTAAGATGCTGATGATATGTGTAAGTATAAAAGGCCAATTACTCCAACCAACAGCGCATTTTACACCTGTAAAATTTCCCTTACCTCCAATCCACGAGCCTGTGAGAGTATAGAGCCATCCTCCAAAGTAGAGGTGAATGAGTCCAAGAATTCCACCAGCTATTAGCGCGGCAACGACAAACACTGCTCGGTGCGTATTTTCCCTTTCGGGTATTTGAACCCATAAATACACAATTCCACCAAAAGCGGAGAGTATTCCTCCAATAATGGCAAGCCAGATGATCACCTTGTAGGGATTTGTATCAATAAGAGAGCGTATGGTCTTTTTGGGGTGTACCCACATGTCGAACCATGGATTGATCGATCTATTTTTCATTTTATGTCCTCGCTATTTTCTGTTTAATATACAGTTTGCATGCCATATACTTAACTATTTATTTTTCAGGATTTTAAGAAAGCATCTCTTTTATTTATTACTCAAACAAGGTATGTTTTGGAAAAAGGGGATTGAATGAAAGGCATCGGTATTTTAGCGGGAAATCATCAGGGGTGTATCGATCATTTAGTCCCTCTCTGCCATCTCATGCAGATCCCTATTCTAGTCACTGAACCGGTGAATAAAGAATTAATCGAACTGTATTACCCAGACCAAGCTGTCATTTTGGCTCAACCTGAAGATTATATTTTGGATCCCTACTTAGAGGATTACGATCTTTTCTTTTTTGTTCATTATTCTCGCTTAGGTCATGGAGCTTTTAAATTTGATGATTATTTATGCCGAAAAAAAGCACGTTCTGTCATGTCTTTACACGGAAACCCTGATAAATATTGGGACGATTTTTGGTTAGAAAACTTAATGGATGAAGACATAGTTTTAGCGTATGGTCCTCAACTTCTAAGACTCTTAGAAGAAAAGGGTGTGAATAAAAAAACAATTAGATGCGGAAACTATCGCCTGGAGTATTACAAAGCACATGAAACCTTTTTTGATGCAAAGGTCCCTTTTCAAAAGCAAAAAGAGACAGTTTTATATGCCCCCACTTGGTATTCAAGCAACCAACACCTAACGTATAGCCATCAAAGCTCATCTATTTTTGATGTTTACAAGGATGTATTTGAAACTCTTTCAGAGCGTTACCAATTGATTGTTAAGCTCCATCCTTTGATAAATCACATGATGCCAGATGAAGTTTTTCAGATGAAAGAGGCGTACCCTCAAATCTATTTTCTCGACAACTTTCCTCTGATCTATCCTCTGTTGAAGCAGATAGATATTTACATAGGGGATTATTCTTCAGTTGGTTACGATTTTTTGTATTTTGATCGTCCCCTTTATTTTTTGGAAACCCAAATTCCCACTGCTTTGCAAAACTATGGACGTAAAATTGAAAGAAAAGATTTAAAAAAACTTGAATCACAAATCTTTAAGCGAAAGGAGCTCTATTCCCATGTATTTGGGAGTCAGGTTAAACTCAGTCAATTGAAACAGGAAATAGAAAATGCGTATAGATCTGATTCTAAATAGTAGTAAAAGCTATGATTTTGAAGGATATGCATCTAATCGGGTTGTAAGTGCGTTAGAAGAGTTGGGGGTTAGCTACAGACAAATCAATATTGAAAGGGACGATTTTGGAAACTACATAGAGAGTTTTGACAAAGATTCTTCCGATGCGCTTTTGAGCTTTTCATCCTTGAATTATCATATAGCTCTTTATTGCAAATTATTACAAATACCCTATTTTTTTTGGTTGGAGCACTCTTTGCGATCTGGTGTTGAATATCTTGAAGCTGAGAGTATCAAGCTGGGGGTTGTTGATCAAAAATTGTGCGAGAAACTCAATCGCTCTCAGGTCGTTCACCTACCTTACGGTATTTCTGAAAATCTCTGTAAGTCAACAAAGTGCCTGGATGTGGTGAGTTTTTCAAGTTTGATCGATACTCAGTGCTTAGTTTCTATTTGGAAACAAGTGCTGGAACCTGAAAAGATAAGAAGGGTTGAAAAAGCCATTCAGGAGCAAGATCCTCTGTTGGCAGGAAATCTTTATGAGTATGCAGAGGTGTATCTACAGGCTCAGTATAGCTATCAAAAGATCATCGCTTGCACGGGCTTTCAGTTGGACGTTTTTGGAAAGCATATGGGATCAAATTGGTTGCAACGCCTACCCAATCGAGAGTGCGTGCGTTTGCATGGTGAGCTCCCCTTTACTGAATATTTAGAGGTTTTAAAAAATAGTCGTGTGTTGCTTGCAGAAGATTCAAGCAGGTTCCACTGGCAAGCTGTAAAAGTGGGGTGTTTACCTGTAGATTGCGCTGATAAAGCGCTCTACTATCTTAAGAATCCAATTGAGAGAGAAAAAAAATTGGGAGAGTATTTACAACAGATGCCACAACAAAGTTGGATGGACCAAACAAAAAAAATAATAGAGTGGATGTCATGACATTGAGTGTAATTACACCTACGGGAGATCGGGAGCATTTTTTAAAGGGATGCTACAAACTCTTACAAAAACAAAACTATACCGATTGGGAGTGGCTTGTTTATGATACCAGTCTAAGGCCTGTCCATTTCGAGGATCCACGGGTAATCTATATCCACGACGAAAATATCCTCTCCATCGGGGAGAAAAGACGTCGACTTGTTGAGTGGGCAAGAGGAGAGGTCATTGTGCATTTCGACGATGATGATTATTATGCTCCAACCTATTTGGATACTGTAGTAAAGTCCCTTGAGGAAGCAGATTGTTTTAGCTTTTACTCATGGTTTTCATACGATCTAAAAACACGACAGGTGCATTATTGGGCAAGAAATGAGCGGGCTGATCGTTACTATGTGTTAAACCCTCTGGGCGGAAATGAAATCCGTGAGGTGGGGTTACCTGCCCGTCTAAAGGATCTGCAAGTGCATAAAAACCATGAATTGGGGTATGGATTCTCTTTTGCCTACAGAAAGGAAGTGGCAAAAAACTGTACGTTTCCCGATTGTGATCTTATGGAGGATCGGTATTTTTTTAGGGCAGCTGAAAAGGCAGGTTTTAGATTTAATATGGTAGCAGATCAGCTTGGAGAAGCTGTGCATGTGATTCACGATTCAAACACCAGTAGCGAAAGCCCTCAATACCGCATTCCGCATTTTTTACTCGCAGAGAAATTCACCGATTTTTTTGCTCATATTGAGCTGTATCATGAAGATTGATATTTTAGTGGGAGAAAATGAGTACGGCACAACCCCTCACTTTGCAAAAGGGTTGGGAAAAGCGTTAGAAGCGTTGGGGATAAGCGTGCGTATTTTTTGGGTAGGAGAGGGGCATTTTTTTCATGCCTTTTATGCGCTATCTAATGACCCTCCAGATTTAACTTGTTCCTTTTCCGATATTTCTCTTAATCAACAACCTCTAGGTGAATTATGGAATATACCTCATCTCACCTTGCTTGTAGATCCGCCGATTTATTTTTTGCACCAACTGACAACTAAAAATGCTTGGGTGAGTTGCGCTGATTATCAAGACACAGAGTTTGTGCGGCAATTGGGATTTGCTAAAACGTTTTGTCTGCCACATGCAACAGATCGAGATTTATTCACTGCTGTAGATCAAGAGCGTCCATATGATATTGTTTTTTTTGGCACCTGTGTTGATTTTGAAAAGATCGCGCAAGATTGGGAGTCAAAAGAAAAAGAACTCTTGTATGAGGCCTCTAAACGTGTCTTAACTTCTCAAAGTGTTTCTATTTTACAAACACTTGTAGAACTGGGTGTACAAGAGCTGGAGCTGCCAAGGCTCTATTCCGAGGTTTATCAATATACTCGAGGAAAAGAGAGAATAGAGCTGATACGCGCTTTAAAGAAGTATAAAGTGCATGTATTTGGAGCAGGGCCATGGGAGCGCTTTGTGCCAGATGCGCATGTGCATGCATCGATTGATTTTACTCAATCAATCGATATTATGAAGCAAAGCCGGGTTGTTTTAGATAGTGCACCTCGTTTTAAGGCGGGATGCCACGAGAGGGTATTTTATGCTTTGATGTGCGGTGCTTCTATTTACACGGCTGAAACCTTGTTTACCCAAGAGTATTTACCGGAAATTCTCACCTATCGATTTGGTGAGTGGGATTTCAATTTGGAAGGATGGAGACAAGAAGCTAAAAGAGGGCAGCAGCAAGTGCTTAACCAGCACACTTATCACGAGCGCGCACAGACTATTTTATCGGTGATAACCCAAAGTTCAATGTTTTAAAAAAGATAGGAGGAGAAAATGACAACCGTTCGAGCCTACGCAGCGATGCAGCAGGGGGGGAGACTGCAACCTTTTGAGTATCAACTTGGACCAATAGGGCCTAATGATGTGGACATTGCTGTAGAGCACTGCGGCATCTGTCACAGCGATTTGAGCATGCTTGAAAATGACTGGGGCATCTCAATCTATCCAATAGTTCCTGGACATGAGGTGATTGGAAGAATCAAATCTGTAGGTGAACTTGTAGAAAATCTTAAAGTTGGGGATTTAGTTGGTTTGGGATGGCATGCAGGTTACTGTATGACATGTTTGAGCTGCATGAGTGGCAATCACAACATATGCTCTCGAGCGACTCCTACAATTCGGGGGCATCACGGAGGATTTGCCGATACTGTGCGCGCGGCAGCTCCAAGTGTTATAAAACTACCAGCAGGGCTCAATCCAAAAGAGGCGGGTCCTTTATTTTGTGCAGGAATCACTGTGTTTAATCCCTTGATGCAGCATGCGATTCTACCCACAGCAGCGGTGGGGGTGATTGGAATTGGGGGATTGGGGCATTTAGCGGTGAAATTTTTGCGCGCCTGGGGGTGCGAGGTGATCGCTTTTACCTCGAGTGAATCTAAGAAAAAGCAAGCCTTAGAGTTAGGGGCTCATCAAACCATTGATTCGCGTGATTCGCATGCAATCCAATCAATGGATGGCAAGTTAGACTTGGTGCTCTCGACAGTGAATGTGAATATGGACTGGAATGTCTATCTCGGGACTCTTAAACCAAACGGGGGATTACATTTTGTGGGGGTTGTTTTAGAAACGTTGGAGCTGAGCATGCTTCAATTGCTTTTTGGACAGCGATCGGTCTCTTCTTCTTCCGTTGGAAGCCCGGCTACAATTGCCCGCATGCTCGAATTTGCAGGGCGGCATCAAATTGAACCTATAACAGAGCACTATCCCATGAGCGCCGTGAATACTGCTCTTGATCATTTACGATCCGGAAAAGCGCATTATCGCATTGTATTAGATGCAGATTTTTGATTTGCAAAATCCGCACATAGAGTAGCTGTTTTATAATCTTCTTGTTTTAAAGCGAGTTGAGAAAGCTCGCGCCACGCCTGGCTAAGGATCTCAGATGCATTTATTCCCGCCTGAGAGGCGTGTAGTAATAAGTTGATGTAGTGTGCTTGTGCAGCCGCATCCTTTTTTTGTACGAGGTAGAGCTTAGCTAGGGCATATTCTGCCTCTTCCAATAAAGGGGGATAAGTGGTTTTTTGCTTAAGCAAAGAGCTTAGGGGGTGATTTTTTTCTAGTAACTCATCTACAAGCGTGCAAAGGCTCAATTCAGAGAGTTTTCCATCTTGTAGCCATGTTCTATAGTAGCTCTCTACAATGCGAGGATCCGGGTGGGGATTTTGGAAAATATAATCTGCAAAGAGCGTCTGCGCGATGTTGAAACAATGCGTGTCTATTTCAATCGATTTCTCTTGTGCAGGAGAGAGGTATTTGATTGGATCGATCACACTGAGCGCTAAGCGACATCCCTCTTCCTTTTTTTCAGCCCTAAGTAATTTGTTGAAGATGTCTTCAGCTTTTTCTAAGCAAAAGGTGCGAGTTTTGTCTTCTCCAGATAGATGAAGGTAGCACCACCCTAAGTGATACAAAGCATCGGCCTGCCACCCTCCCAAGAAGGTATTAGAAGGGAGCGACTCTTCTAAGAGCTCGCGTGCATATAGATAGTCTTTGAGAGAGTAGGCAGCTAAACCTCTTAAGTAAATGGCTTTTAAATGGAGAGGATCTGAGATATGCACAGCTTGTGTGACAGGCTGTAGAAGGGATTCAACCATTTCGGGTGTTTGCTGTAGATAAATGCGGGCCAAATAAATAGAGGCTACAAAAGAGGGTTTTGTTAGAAGTGTTCGCATTTTTTCAAAATACGGTTTGGCATCGCTATAGTGGTGGTTTTTGTAATACACATAGCCTGTATCAAAAAGATCGCGATCAAAGTCTGCAAGCTCTGAGGGATCAAGATTGAGCAATTGCTTTTCATAGATCTGTTTTTGTGTAAAATAGTCAGTTGTCTCAGTTAGAGTAGGAGGTTGACTTAAAATTCGGCTTTCTAATAGTTTGTAGGCCACTTTTTTGTAAATAAATGAACTTTTGTTTTCTGCTTTGGGATACTCTCCATTTTCGATGTGAAGTAGAATTTTTTGATAGAGATCCATTGCCTCGTTGTACAAGCCTGCTGTTAAAAAACACTTTGCTTTATGTAAAAGAGTTTCGAATTGGATGTCGAGGTTATATTCAAGAGCGTGAAAGAATGAAAGATCTGTTCCAGTCCAGAGGTGTATAGGAAAGCTGTTTTCCACTTGTTTGAGAATGGCAAACGCTTTTGAAGCATTTCCTTGCGCATTTTCTATTTGGGCCAATTTGAATTGAAGTTGCGCTCTTAAGTGCTGAGGAGGGTTTCGTTTTAGTGTGGCTGTGAGTATTTGATGAGCTTTTGCAAAATTCT
>JAJACO010000191.1 GCA_022601475.1 Chlamydiales bacterium | reverse complement strand
GTTTTACATCAGCTTGCACAATTGAAGCATCTATGAGTGTTCCTTTGGGGAATCCCGAACGAAGATAGTACATTGGTACAGCGAGAGAGAGATTTCTCAAATGGGGCAAAAAGGTTCCAAAACGGATGCAAGCTTGATTTATGCAACGGTCTCATAATAAAGAAACTGCGTTTGCCTGAAAGGCGATAGTGAACAAAGAGAATTCTTCTTCTGGAAAAGGGCTCCTTTCAAGAGAAATCCAAACAAATTCCCTTTTTCAGAAGAAGAATTCTCTTTGTTCATGCTGTCGCTTATGCGACATAAACGCAGTCTACCGCTTTGTCGAACAAGGCTTGAGATTAAAAAATTATTTTATTCTGCCTATCCTGCCCGCCGTCAGGCGGATTCTGTCCATTCTGTTAGTAGAATCATTGGATGGAGATTTTAGAGAAAAGATTTATTTGTGTGCTCTTAAATGGACAGCATTGCCCCTAATCTACGTATGGAGGGTAATTTTATTTGTTTCAGGAACAACGAATACAGAGCACCCCATGGCTGGGGGCTTCGGACCTTTTGGCCTCAATGTCTTCACCCTCGTATTATTCGACAAGGAGGGCGTCGCTGCCCTACGGAAGTTCTAGGTCATTAGGCAATCTTTTCGTCTGAATTACCCCGAATAATCAGTGGAGGCTGACTCTGTGAGATCGTCTCTTCCGTGATCTTAATCTCTGTAACAGATTCATCTGATGGCACGTCAAACATGAGGTCCATGAGTAAATTTTCTAAGATCATGCGCAAAGCGCGCGCCCCGGTCCCCGCATCTGTCGCTTTTTTAGCGACTTGGTATAGAGCCCCTTCTGCAAAGCTTAGCTTTACATCTTCTTCGGCAAAGAGGCTTGTATACTGCTTGACAATCGCATTCTTGGGCTCGGTCAAAATCTGGACAAGGTCATCTAGTTTCAGCTCATTGCAGGTGACAAGGCTATTAAAACGCCCAATAAATTCGGGAATCATTCCAAAAGCGATTAAATCTTCAGGTTCAACCTGCGAAAGCAAGCTGTCTTTATCATAGGGATCGATTGTTTTGCCGGTTTTAGTATCGGTAAATCCAATCGAGCTTTTTCCTAAACGCTTTGCCACGATTTTATCTAAATTGACAAACGCACCTCCAATAATAAAGAGGATATTGTCTGTATTGACTTTGATGTATTCTTGTTGTGGGTGTTTGCGTCCCCCTTTTGGAGGCACATTGGCGATCGTCCCTTCCACAATTTTAAGTAACGCTTGTTGCACACCTTCTCCAGAGACATCACGAGTGATCGAAACATTAGAGGTGGTGCGTCCAATTTTATCGATTTCATCGATGTAGATAATCCCATGTTCTGCACGTTCAATGTCGTAGTCGGCAGCTTGGACAAGGCGGAGAATAATATTCTCAACATCTTCTCCCACATAGCCCGCTTCTGTAAGCGTGGTGGCATCTGCGATTGTAAACGGGACATCGAGCACTGCTGCCAGTGTTTTTGCAAGAAGCGTTTTTCCCGATCCTGTGGGACCTAGCAGCATGACATTGGACTTGCTATAATCCACAGGTTTGTTTTGAGAGAGCGCGCGCATTCTTTTGTAGTGGTTATAGACCGCAACAGAAATGGTTCTTTTGGCTGTATCCTGCCCAACGATAAATTCATCAAGTCTTTTCTTGATCTCGATGGGTTTGAGCATTTTGAATTCACCTGAAGAGGTTTTTTTTTCTAAAATACTCATGCATAGGCGAATACAATTATCGCAGATGTAAACACTAGGACCGGAAATGAGTTTTTGTACTTCCGCTTCTGTCCGTCCACAAAAGGAACAGGAGGCTATTTCTTTACTGCTTGGTTTTTTTTTAGTCATCTTTTTTAGGTTTGTTGAGTAGAAGTGACAATTTCGTCGATCAGTCCATACTGAATGGCTTGTTCGGGGCTCATGAAGTAATCGCGTTCAGAGTCTTCTAGGATTTTTTCAATAGTTTGTCCTGTACAGTCAGATAAGATATGAGCAAGATAATCTTTTAGACGTAAAATTTCATCTGCTTGCAATCTAATATCAGCAGATGAGCCCATGATCCCGCCAGACGGCTGATGGATCATAATACGGCTGTGAGGAAGAGCTTTACGTTTGCCTTTTGTACCTGCAGCCAGGAGCAAGGCTCCCATGGACGCTGCTTGACCGATGCAGTAAGTAGAAACATCACATCCTAAAAAGCGAATTGTATCAAAAATAGCAAGGCCTGCTGTGATATATCCGCCGGGAGAATTAATAAAAATCTGGATGTCTTTTTTGGGGTCATCAGACATGAGGTAGAGCAACTGAGCAATCACTGTATTTGCCATGTGTTCATCGATTTGGGTGCCAATCAACACAATACGGTCTTTTAACAGACGGGAATAAATATCCATGGCTCTTTCGCCATGGCCGGTATCTTCTATTACATAAGGGACAAGCGACATTTTTTTAACCTCTCAAATTCTTAAACACAATATCGGGAGTGTATGCGTTTGCTAGCTCCGAGGTCAAGCAATTTTAGCGACTTTTACCTGAGTTAAGGCGTACTCGTTCACTTTTTTCTTAAGTAAAGAGTGTGAGATGCGTGTAATTAAATTTTTTGTGTGATCCGGATCGTTTTCTTGTTGAAAAAGATAGGGATTGAGCTGAATTTGTCGCATCACCTCACCACTGATCTCATCTTGAGATACACTCACCCCTCCCAGCTTTTCGATCTGTTTATTTAAGAAATAAAGTCTGTAGCTCTCCTCCGTATCTTTGGCGACTTCCAGTTCTATTTCGCTCTCCTTTGCTTTGATCTCCTCATCACTCAAACCTTGCTCTTTAAGTTTTTGGATGCGGTACTCAATGCGACTTGCTCTTTCTTCTTCTAAAAGAGAAGCGGGTAGATCGAAATTGTAGGCTGTGAGTAGGGCGTCCTCTAGGGCTTCAATGCGCTTTTCTTGCGCGGCCTCTTCCATTTCTTTTTCTAGATTAGCGCGCACCTTAGCACACAAGTCTTCAACTGAATCGGCACCTAATTTTTTTGCGAGTTCTTCATCGAGCTCAGGAAGGAGAATCTTGTGGATCGCATGCACGGTCACTTGCATTTTGCGCGTTTCAAAACCTTTTTTAACCTCTTCTGTCGCGTCTTCAGAAAGCTCGCTCATGCCCTCGGCACTTTCATCCACTGCAAGTCCAAGGAGTAATTTTTTGAGCCAGGGAGCGATTTTTTTATCAGCCATCTCAAAGCGACGATCTTTAACGATCTCAATAGGCGGCTCTTTATCGATCGCACTGATCGAAACATCGACATAGTCGCCTTCTTGAACGGCGCGATCTTCAATTTTTTCCCAGTCGGCGTGCGAGCGCTTAATCTCTTGCAAGGTTTCTTCTATTCGTTCCTCAGAAATAGATTCTGTTTCAATCAAAGGAATTGTCAAGCTTTGTAGGTCGACCTCCGGAGCTTTAGGGTAGTGCTCATAGGCTAAAGAAATGATAGCCCCTTCTTCTTGTGAACAGCTTTCGATTTTGGGTTTTTTAAAGCTCTCTTGGGAGATGGGATAAATTTTTACGAGATCAACCGCTGCTTTATAGGCTTCATTGACAATGTCTTCTTTCCATTCTTGGTCGACATACGAGCTGTAGCGAGAAATCACTGTATGATCGGGGGCGCGCCCTTTGCGAAAACCGGGAATAGAAATTTGTTTATTGACGATTTTAACGGCTTTTTTGTAGCTTTTTTGAGCAGCCGGAGGCTTAACAAATATTTTGAGTGTTAAAAGACAACCAGCGTCTTCTGTTGCTTCAACAGAGTAGGCGTCGTTTTCAAAAGTTTGAACAGCTAGATCCACAGTGACCTCGAAAATTTAAAAAAAAAGCGGGTGATGAGGTTCGAACTCACGACCCTCACGTTGGCAACGTGATGCTCTACCGCTGAGCTACACCCGCAAATGAGTAGGGAATCATAAAGAATAGAGTTTTTTAGCGCAACTTGAGTTTTTAAACACACCCAATAACTTTTTCGTTGCGTTGGACGCATCAAATCAGTACAAATTAAGCTTTCAATAGAAACTGGACATGACACCGATCAATGCTTAATTTCCGCAAGCTGCGCCAAGACTTTTCATCTAATATTTTGAAAGAAGGTAAAGACCTTCACCACAAAGGCTCTGTTATTGATGCCAAAATTTTACAGCTCGATAACAACAGTCTCCGTATCAGTTCCCGTGTGCGGGGAGCTTTTGAAAATCTCTATGAGAGCGAAATTGAAATCGATCGCACAGAATCGATGGCTGTTGATTCCAATTGTGACTGCACCTACACCTATGATTGCCAACACATCGCAGCTGTCTTGTTTTATTTAGAAGCGAATCTCAATGAAATCGTTGTCAACTACTCCCAAGCTGTAAATGTGGAGGAGCATGATGAGGAAATTAAACAAACATTTGAAGAAGCGGCCTCAAAAGCGGACAAACGTAAAGATGTGAAGTATCAAAAAGAGATCGTGCGAGAATATATAGGTGCAGCGCATGCGCTTGGATGCTCTCCCTTTTTTTTAGCTCCAGAGGTTTTGGAAGAAGATCAGGCGGAATTAGCGATTGTTTTTTCGAGTTTATCTGAACAGAAATCACCTGAGATTCAGATGGCCGTGCGCCTGCCCTTTCGCTCAAAGCCCTTGTTGATTCCAAATATTAAATCTTTTTTAGATGCGGTGCGGTTTCGGGAGCCCATTCATATCAGTGGGCGACGCTATTATTTTACCCCCTATTCTTTTCCACCTATTGCTAGAGAGCTTTTGGGAATGGTGCTAAACCACGCCCGTTTTCACGGTGCTTGTGATGAAAAGTATTTGCGTGTGGCAGAGCTTGAAACAGAAGCTTTAGGCTCTCTTTTAGCGCGCGCTTATGATTTGGTGATGGCGAGTGAACATCAGTTAGGTGTAACAGGAGAGAGCATTTCGATGCCCTCCCTATACTGTGGAAATTTAGAAGAACCTCTTTGTTTGTCGAGCTATCCTGCTCAGATTAAATTTACGTTGGAGTATTTAGAAGCTTCTGGGCCCACTTTGTTGCTCAAGCCTTCTCTCCGTCTTGAAGAGGAGAATATTGAAATGCAGCAAGCGCTGCTTTTTGAATCGGTTAAACCAGGTTTAATCTATCAAAATACATACTACCGCTTTCAACCTAAAGTAAAGCGCATTCACCTTAAGTCTCTTCCAAACTTACAAGAGATCACCATCCCCGAGCCTTTATTTGGAACATTTATTGAAAATGCACTTCCTATTCTCAGGCAGTATTCAGAGATTACCAACCCGAGCATGATTGAGCGTTTTGCTACCCTTCCTTATGTAGCAGAGATGAAGGGAAGGTGTGAAATCAATTATTTAAATGGAGAGTTAGAGGCCCGTTTATTTTTTATTTATGACAATGTTGAAATCCCCGCCTCCTTAACGCAACTCGATTACCAGGATATCACTCTTTTTAATGCGGAAGCGGGCATTTTGGCACGCAATCTTGTGGATGAGCGCAACCTTGCAGAAACGATTTTCGAAGGCTTTTTGTACGACCCTAAAGAGGGGGTATATCGAGTAAAAAGCGAGAAAAAAATCGTTGAATTCATGACAGAGATTGTGCCGCGGCATCAAAAAAAAATCGACTTTGAATGCCCCGAAAATCTCTCGGAGCAATTTCTCTACGATGACTCTACATTTGAGTTAAAACTGACAGAAAGCGAGCGTATAGACTCTTATAAAGTGCATCTTCAAGTGAATGGGAACCTCAAGGGAATCTCTCTTGATCTTTTGTGGGATTGTCTCGCATCCAAAAAAAGATTTGTTGAGCTAAAAACACTCTCTTCTAGCAAATCAAAGCGAATGCCCCGTATTTTGGTATTAGATTTAGAAAAAATCTCTCCCTTGATTCAGTTATTCGACGAGATTGGCTTAAGTAAACTCGACAATTACACAGAGGATCGTCCCCTTTGGAGCTTAACGACCCTCAATCCAGCAGCTTTTAAATCCTTGCCGGTCAAATTTTCTATGAGCACAAAGCTCAAACAGATTCAAAAACAACTTTTAGGTGAAACGGATTTTCAAGCGCAGCCCATTCCTAAGCAGATTAAAGCTGAATTACGCAGCTATCAGACAGAAGGTGTGTATTGGCTTGAAAGATTGCGAAAAATGCACTTGGGTGGGATTTTAGCAGATGATATGGGGCTTGGAAAAACCTTGCAGGCGATCATTGCGATTACGCAAAGTAAACACAAAAGCCCTTCGCTGATTGTTTGTCCCACCTCTCTTGTCTACAATTGGAAAGCGGAATTTAATAAATTCAATCCAAAAATGAATGTTTTGGTTGTAGATAACATTCCAGAAAAAAGACGGAAGCTCTTAATGAATCTGACCGATTCTGATGTCGTTGTCACCTCGTATAATTTGTTGCAAAAGGATATTGAAATCTACAAGGAAACATGTTTTGAATATGTTGTTCTCGATGAGGCGCAGCACATTAAAAATAGAGGCACGCGCAATGCTAAATCTGTCAAGATGATCCGCGCAGCGCACCGTTTGATTTTAACAGGGACGCCGATAGAAAACTCGTTGGATGAACTGTGGAGCTTATTTGACTTTTTAATGCCGGGGCTTTTGAGCAGTTACGATCGATTTGTTGAAAAATATATGCGTAAGCTCACCTCTACAGATAGCAAAACAAACCATCTAGAAAATCTTAAGAAAAAAGTTTCTCCATTTATTTTACGCAGAATGAAAGAAGATGTTCTTCAAGATCTCCCTCCCGTTTCAGAGATCTTGTACCACTGTCATCTCACCGATGCGCAAAAAGAGCTGTATCACTCCTACGCTGCGTCAGCCAAAGAGGAGCTCTCTAAACTCGTCAAAAGAGAGGGATTTGATAAAATTCAAATTCACGTATTAGCCACGCTCACTCGCTTAAAACAAATTTGTTGCCATCCAGCGATTTTTGCAAAAGACGTCCCAGAAAGAGGAGATTCTGCAAAGTATGATATGTTGATGGAATTGGTCCCTTCTTTGATTGAAGGGCGGCATAAGACTGTTATCTTTAGTCAATATACGAAGATGCTTGCCATTATCCGCGAAGATTTGAGACAAAGAGGGATTTCGTTTGCGTATCTAGACGGTTCGAGTAAAAACCGCTTAGATATTGTGAATCAGTTTAATGAAGATCCTAAGATCCCGATCTTTTTGGTCTCTCTAAAAGCGGGTGGATCGGGACTTAACTTGACAGGAGCGGATACAGTCATCCATTATGATATGTGGTGGAATCCAGCAGTGGAAAACCAGGCGACAGACCGAGTGCATCGTTTGGGGCAGAAACGTTCTGTCTCTTCGTACAAGCTCGTTACATTAAATACGATTGAAGAAAAGATTTTAAACCTGCAAAACAGAAAGAAGGGACTTGTCAAAAAAGTGATCAATACCGACGACGAGACAATTTCTAAGTTGACGTGGGAAGAGGTCTTAGAATTATTACAGACGTAAGGTAGGCTATGTTAAATAGAAGTCATCCAGGCTACAAAGCGCTGCTTGAAACAGTGCGCAATCTCACACTTAGGCGGTTTGATAAAGTATTCAATTTTTTCTCCAGCGATATCGGCATCGATTTAGGTACAGCGAATACATTAGTTTATGTGAGGGGAAAAGGAATTGTTTTAAGCGAGCCGTCCGTTGTGGCAGTGGATTCACAAACCAATGAAGTGTTGGCGGTGGGTCATAAAGCGAAGGCAATGTTAGGAAAAACACCACGTAAGATTCACGCTGTGCGCCCCATGAAAGATGGAGTGATTGCAGATTTTGAAATTGCGGAAGGGATGCTCAAGGCGTTGATTAAGCGGGTCACGCCTTCTCGCAGTCTTTTTCGTCCCAAAATTTTAATTGCTGTCCCCTCGGGCATTACGGGGGTAGAAAAACGAGCTGTAGAAGATTCGGCTCTGCATGCCGGTGCCCAAGAGGTGATTTTGATCGAGGAACCGATGGCGGCAGCCATTGGGGTAGATTTGCCGGTGCATGAGCCGGCTGCTAGTATGATTATTGATATTGGCGGTGGTACGACAGAGATTGCCATTATTTCGTTGGGTGGCATTGTAGAATCTCGTTCGCTCCGTATTGCCGGCGATGAATTTGATGAGTGTATCATCAACTACATGCGCCGCACCTACAATTTGATGATTGGGCCGCGCACCTCTGAAGAAATTAAAATCACAATTGGATCAGCATTTTCCTTGGGCGATAAAGAGCTCGAGATGGAAGTGCGAGGGCGCGATCAGGTAGCGGGGCTTCCTGTTACAAAAAGAATTAATTCTGTGGAGATTCGAGAGTGTTTGGCCGAGCCGATCCAACAGATTATTGAATGTGTCCGTTTAACGCTTGAAAAATGCCCTCCAGAACTCTCTGCCGACTTAGTTGAGAGGGGAATGGTACTTGCCGGAGGTGGCGCTTTGATCAAGGGCCTTGATAGAGCGCTGACTAAAGATACGGGTCTTCCGGTCATCATTGCACCTCATCCACTTTTAGCGGTGTGTCTCGGTACAGGTAAAGCGCTTGAACACCTCGATAAATTTAAAAAACGAAAGGCGATGATTTAATGTTAGAAACACTTCAACATGAAAAGCTCAAAGCGTGGATCCATGAAGTAATCGAACTCACACAACCGCATCGAGTGCATTTATGCACGGGGAGTGAAGAGGAGTATCACACTCTTGCCGAGCAGATGGTGGAGCAAAAAACATTTATTCATCTCAACGAAAAAATCAGACCCAATAGCTTTTTAGCAAGATCTGACCCCAAAGATGTGGCGCGTGTTGAGGAGCGCACATTTATTTGTTCTGAAAAGCAAGAAGATGCGGGTCCTACAAACCATTGGCGCGCTCCTGAGGAGATGCTCGGTGAGCTTAAAACCCTATTTAAGGGATGTATGCGTGGGCGTACACTCTATATTATTCCCTTCAGTATGGGGCCGCTTGGCTCTCCTCTTTCTCAGATTGGGATAGAGCTCACAGATTCTCCCTATGTTGTATGTAATATGCGCATCATGACCCGAATGGGAACAGCGATCTTAGACCTTTTGGGGGACGAGGGGAAGTTTATTCCCTGTTTGCATAGTGTGGGCGCCCCGCTTAAGCTTGGGGAAAAAGATGTCCCCTGGCCATGCAATCCCGAAAAAACAGTGATCGCCCATTTTCCAGAAACACGGAGTATTTGGTCGTTTGGCAGTGGCTATGGAGGCAATGCTCTTTTGGGGAAAAAGTGCTTTGCACTCCGTATAGCCTCTGCAATGGCGCGTGATGAAGGGTGGTTAGCCGAACACATGTTGATTGTGGGCGTGACAAATCCCGAGGGAAAAAAGAAATACTTTGCAGCAGCTTTTCCAAGCGCGTGCGGCAAAACCAATCTCGCCATGCTTCAATCAAAACTTCCTGGGTGGAAAATTGAGTGTGTCGGGGATGACATC
Organism: Chlamydiales bacterium; assembly: GCA_022601475.1. Classification (GTDB taxonomy): domain Bacteria; phylum Chlamydiota; class Chlamydiia; order Chlamydiales; family JAAKFR01; genus JAJACO01. The sequence continues at coordinate 3,214 of JAJACO010000191.1, read as the reverse complement.
GCCTGGCTCAAACTTGCAAAAGATGGTAAACTGCACGCCATCAACCCCGAAGCGGGCTTTTTTGGAGTGGCACCCGGCACTTCTATGCAATCCAATCCGAATGCCATGCACTCTTGCTCTAAAAACTCCATTTTTACCAACGTCGCGCTCACCCCCGAGGGAGACATTTGGTGGGAAAAACTCTCCCCTCCTCCACCTGCGCTCACCGACTGGTACGGAAAAGCTTGGACACCCAAGGCGGATCACCGGGCTGCACATCCTAATTCTCGTTTTACAGCGCCCGCATCGCAGTGTCCTGTGATCGACCCTGCTTGGGAAGATCCGGCAGGCGTGCCCATCTCTGCCTTTATTTTTGGAGGGCGCAGAGCCTCTACAATCCCCTTGGTGTATGAGGCTTTTAACTGGGAACATGGCACCTTTTTAGGGTGTTCTGTCAGTTCGGAGCGTACAGCTGCCGCCGCGGGAAAGGTGGGGCAGTTAAGGCACGATCCCTTTGCTATGCTCCCTTTTTGTGGCTACAATATGGGTGATTACTTTGGGCACTGGCTTTCTATGCAAGAGCACACCTCGAGCGATAAACTCCCAAAAATCTTTTCGGTGAACTGGTTTCGCAAATCGGAAACGGGAGATTTTTTGTGGCCCGGCTTTGGAGAAAACATGCGTATCCTCAAGTGGATTTTTGAGCGCACAGAGGGAAAAAACCACTCAGAAAAAACAGCTATAGGTTGGATTCCTCAAAAAGAGGCGCTCGATTTATCGGGACTTGAGTTATCACAAAAAGCATTGGGAAAACTGCTTGAGGTGGATTCAAAGCAATGGCAGTTAGAAGTAGAAGAAATGGAAACCTACCTCTCTCAATTTGGTCAAAAACTCCCCAAGGGAATTGAAACTCAACTTAAAGAGTTAAAACAAAGGTTACAGTGAAAGAGGTTTTTCAAATTGTTGTTTTAGGATGCTCAGGAGGACCAAAAGAGGGAAACCTGTCGGGGTACTTATTTTCTCCTTTAGACATCAACGAGTGGTATTGTCTCGATGCGGGCTGTCTTTTGCATGGCATTGACTACGCCTTAGAAAAAAATAATCTTGCTACAGTTCCTTTTCAAGATCCTTCCCTTACGCATGCGGGTGAAATGCTCACGAAGCACATTCGGGGTTTTTTAATCAGCCATGCTCACCTCGATCACATCGCAGGGCTTGTGTTTAATTCTCAAGTGGATGAGCACAAATACATCATGGGTACGGACTCTACAATCGATAACATTCGAGATCATATCTTTAACGGAAAAATCTGGCCTAACTACGGTAGCGAGGGAGAGGAGCCGATTGTCAATCGCTATAGCTATATCCGCTTACCTCTGCACGAGCAGGTGCAGCTGCCCAATTCTACGCTGCGCATAGAAGCGCATCTGCTTTGCCATCCCAAAAGTTACCCTTCAACCGCCTTTCTCATCGAGAGAGAGGGGGAGTATTTATTATATTTTGGAGATACCTCTTCGGACAGTCTAGAAAAAGAACCGCATCTAGAACATATCTGGAAACGTATAGCGCCCTTGCTGCAACAAAATAAGCTGCATGGGATGTTTTTAGAATGTTCATACTGCCATGCAGATGCCGATCAAGCGGTTTATGGGCATTTGGATACAAAGCTGATGCTCCATGAGCTCCACAGGCTATCGGAGATTGCGGACGTTTCTCTTGAAGGGTTCACTGTCATTGTGACACACCGTAAAGAGAGCCTGCGTAAAGGTGTGGATACGCAAGCTGTGATTCGGGATGAATTAATTGAGCTGAATGACTTAGGGATTAACTTCGTTTTTCCTTGTCAAGGTGATCGCATTACTTGTTAGCTTATAACCAACACCACAGCTATTCCGGCTGGTCCAGACCTCATGTCTTTTCCTTTTCATGCAGATAGCCCATATAATCTAGGAGTCTTCCAGGAAAACCAAGTTCTTTTTTTGCTTGATCAAGAGCGCGTTTTTCACGCTCCAAAGTAAGAGGGTCGCTCGCTTCCCACACCACCTGAATGATCTCGTATTTCCCTTGATTATCTTGTGTCACAAAGTCGATTTCATATCCATCGGATGTGAGATAGTAAAACACTTTTTTTCCTTGGCGACGTAAGTCTAGATAAACTTGATTTTCAAATAATTTACCAAGATTTTCGGATAGGTTGAAGCTATTGGCAAGAACAAGTCCATTATCAATAGCATATGTTTTTTTCGGCGTGGTTTGCATATGACGTAGCGATTCTGTAAAAATGGGCACGGTAAATATAAGAAATGCATCCTCAAGATAGGTCAGATAGGAGTATAAGGTGTCTTTAGCCACTTTATATCCTTGGCTCTTGATGTCATTGTAGAACTTATTGATGGAGAATGGAGCCGAAATATTTTTGAGCAAAAAACTGATAAAGTACTTTAATAGAGTGATATTGCTAATTTGATGCCGTTCGATGACATCTCTAAAAATAACCGTTTCTACATAGCTTTGTAGTGTTTCAAGTTGCTCGTTAGAAGGCATAGCTTGAACGCCAGGAAAGCCTCCTATTTGGAAGAAATCCAATAAATAGCTACGTTGATGGTCCAGCATTTTTTGCCCAAACGGTTTTGAAGGGGGTTTTAGATGATGGGCTGCTAGATATTCTAAATAGTTATAAGGCAAAATCTCGATGGATAAAGAACGGCCTCTAAGAGAGGTTGCAATTTCTTTGCTCAGTAATTTTGCAGAAGAACCTGTCACATAAATTTGAATATTTTTTGTGTCCAACATGCGTCTGAGAACAAGAGGCCATCCCTCAATATTTTGAACTTCATCAAGAAACAAGTAACAGCAATGATTGTGATTATCAGGATATAAGGTATACCATGCATCGATCATTTGCCCCATTGCCTTATGGTCCATAGGTAAAATTCTATCATCTTCAAAATTTATATATAAAATGCGAGCTAAGTCGATGCCTTCTGAGATTAATTGGCGTATTGTTTGAAATAGAAAATACGTTTTCCCTGAGCGTCTCATGCCAACGGCGACTTTAATGATATTTTTAGCTTCGGGGAATTTATAGCGTCGGGGCGTGCTCTTTTCTGTGAGCTTAAGAGCGGCTTGAAACTCTTCTTGGAGTGTTTGTAAAATCGCTTGCATTCCTATCCTTCTGTATAAGGACAAGAATATCATTTATTGTCCTTATTTAAAAGGTTCAAAAATGAAAAAT
>JAJACO010000190.1 GCA_022601475.1 Chlamydiales bacterium | reverse complement strand
TCTTCTGAAAAAGGGCTGTTTTCAAGAGAAATCCAAACAAATCCCCTTTTTCAGAAGAAGAATCCTCTTTGTTCATGATGTCGCTTATGCGACATAAACGCAGCCTAGCACTTTGTCGAACAAGGCTTGAGATTAAAAAATTATTTGATTCTGCCTATTCTGCCCGCCGTCAGGCGGATCCTGTTAATTTGAGATTCAAGTTGATAAACAGCTTACTTCCAAAATCTAAAACCCAAAGTTCAGGCTAATATGTAAAATATTTAATTGAATGCATTATATATCCGAAATTCAGGTGGCTAGCTTTTATTTCGTGCAATTTAAAGTTTTGAAAAAGAGTCCTATTTTTTTGGCATTTAACCTGCTTAGAACAGTGTTGTCGGGATGGTGTTTTTAATAAAAATTTAGTCTTTTTTGGTTTTAAGTATGGGTTATCAGCCAATTGAAAATTATGGAATCATAGGGGATATGAATACCGTAGCCTTAGTGGGGTTAAATGGTTCTATCGATTTTATGTGTTATCCGGAGTTTGATTCCCCTTCGATCTTTGCTGCTCTTTTGGATGATAAGAAGGGTGGCGCGTTTAAAATCACTCCAGAGCTTTCTGAGGTGAAGCATAAGCAAATCTATCTGCCTGATACGAATGTTTTAATCACCCGTTTTTTGTCTGAGGCGGGTGTGGCTGAGATTACAGATTTTATGCCTGTAGAAGGGTATTTTACAGAAAATTGCTTAATTCGAAGAGTAAAAAGCATTCGAGGGAATAATACCTTTCATATGACTTGCGCACCCCGTTTTAACTATGCTCGCAGTAAGCATCGTGTGATTCATCAAGTAAACTCACTTCTATTTCTTGGTGAGGGAGAGGAAAGCTTAGGGCTTAAATTACAAAGTGATGTGCCTTTAAAAATCAAAGATCAAGATGGGCATGCAGAGTTCACTCTTCAGCCTGGAGAAACTGCAGATTTTGTTTTGGGAAGAGTGGGTTCTCTTGACATGATTAAGGATCTTGAAACTGTTGTAGAAAAGAGTCTGTTTGACACCATGCACTATTGGCGTCGCTGGATTGGAAACTCTACATATTCGGGGAGATGGTTAGAATCTGTTAACCGCTCAGCGCTCTTTTTAAAATTAATGACTTCTAAAAAGTACGGTTCGGTGGTTGCGGCTGCAACATTTGGGCTTCCGGAAGAGGTTGGAGGGAGTAAAAACTGGGATTATCGCTTTACGTGGATTCGAGATGCGGCCTTTTCACTCTATGCACTCATTCGTCTTGGTTTTACTCGAGAGGCGGGGAGTTTTATTCGTTGGATGGAAACGCTTTGTCCGGATGTAAAAAAGCCAGGTGAGTTGGGGTTGATGTACTCTATTCGAGGTGTAAAAGAGTTGCATGAACTTGAACTTACTCACCTAGAGGGCTATAAAGAATCAGGTCCTGTTCGGGTGGGTAATGCAGCTTATAAACAGTTGCAGCTCGATATTTATGGCGAGCTTATCGATTCGATTTATCTGTATAACAAATATGGAGAAGCTATTTCACAAGACCTATGGCAGCATCTAACAGGTCAAATCAATTGGCTTTGTGATAATTGGGAGCAGCCAGATGAGGGGATTTGGGAGGTGCGGGGCGGAAAACAGCACTTTCTCTACTCTCGCCTGATGTGCTGGGTGGCCATCGATCGGATGGTGCGCATGGCACGATTTCGCTCATTTCCAATGTCTAAGCGTTGGAAGGCTGTACGAGATCAAATTTATCAATCTATATTCACCGAATTTTGGAGTGATGAAAGGCAAGCCTTTGTACAATCTAAGGGGTCTAAAACAATGGATGCGGCGGCTCTTTTAATGCCTCTTACACGTTTTATTGGCGCTAAAGATCCTCGCTGGCTCTCAACACTGCAAGTTATTGAAGAAGAATTGGTTTCAGATTCCCTGGTTTATCGCTACAAGTCTCCCGAGGGGGATAAAGAAGAACTTTTTTCAGAGGGGACGTTTTCTTTGTGCAGCTTTTGGTATATCGAGTGTTTATCACGCGCAGGTTACTTAGAAAAAGCACGTTACTACTTAGAGAAGATGTTGGCATATTCAAACCATCTTGGCTTATACGGTGAGCAGTTGGGGTTACAAGGAGAGCACTTGGGGAACTTTCCTCAGGCGTTTACTCATTTAGGATTGATCAGTGCAGCGACTAACCTGAATTCGAATTTAAATAATGCTCGCAATAAAGAAATCAGTGGCTAAAAACGATACCAAGCTTGAGTTATGCAACGATCTCAGCATGGTTAAGCCTGAATAAGTCCAACTAGCTCATCTCTTGTGAATGTCTCTCTAGAAGCAATGAGTTCACGTACCTTTTCAATTTGATCCCAGATACCCCAAAGAATAGCGCCGCGCACTTGCTTATCCTTTAAATAATAGATCACTCCCTTGCGGTACAATTCATGCCAATCTTCTACAATTTCCATATGCGTACCGAGCTCTCCAATGGCTTCGTAGCCAATCTCAAAGAGATCTGAGTAAAAATAGGGGAGATAGGTGTAATGTTCTCTTGCACCGCCCATGTTTTTACCTGCGAGCTTTCCCATGGTATTGGCTGCGTCTTCATGCTCGGTTCTCATTCGTTTTTCAAGTAGAGGGCTGTAGTAGTTTGTAACATCTCCAGCTGACCAAATAAAGGGGTCGGATGTTTTAAGATAGCGGTCTACATGGATGCCATTGTCTGTTTTGAGTTGAATGTTTTGAGCAAGTTCTACACTGGGTGTGATCCCTAAACCCGCAATCACTCCATCTGCTAAAAACTGATTCCCACCGCTTGTCTCTACTTGATATTGATCATCTTTTTTGGTGACGGAGGTAATTGTTTGCTCAGGAACAAGTTGCACGC
>JAJACO010000019.1 GCA_022601475.1 Chlamydiales bacterium | reverse complement strand
AAAACGGACGCAAGCTTGAGTTGTTCAATGGTCTTATTTACTATGTAATTAGCAGTTATGGATCTTTTCTGCTAAAAAATGACACTTTCGATCTTGACAGAATCGCAACCCTGCTCTAAAATCGTGGATTATTCTTACACAATTCTAGGAGAGTTGAAAATGGACAAGATCAAACCTTTAAACAACCGCGTTCTTGTAAAACGCTTTAAAGCTCAAACCTCAAAAGGGGGCATTCTTCTTCCTGAAACGGCCCAAGAAAAGCCCAAAGAGGGAGAAGTTGTGGCTATTGGCCCAGGTCTTCGTGATGAGGAAGGTGCTGTGCACCCTCTGACTGTTCAGGTGGGAGATCGAGTGTTATTCTCTTCTTACTCTGGGACAGAAGTGAAAAATGAGGCAGCTGATGAAGAGTATCTACTCATGGCTGAAGATGATATTTTGGGTGTACTGGTATAAAGGAGAATTTATTTATGTCAAAAATGTTTCAATTCAAACAAGATGCCTTGCATTCCATTCAAGAAGGCATTTCGAAGCTTGCAAGAGCTGTACGTGTGACTTTAGGGCCTAAGGGGCGTAATGTCGTGATTAAAAAAGGTTTTGGAGCTCCACTTTCTACAAAAGATGGAGTGACCGTCGCTAAAGAAGTTTCTTTAAAAGACAAATTCGAAAACATGGGAGCGCAGCTTGTTAAAGAGGTCGCTTCTAAAACTTCTGATGTAGCTGGCGATGGAACGACAACAGCGATTGTGCTTGCAGAAGCGATTTACTCCGCGGGCATGAAAAATGTCGCAGCTGGAGCCAACCCCATGAGCTTAAAACTTGGGATTGAAAAAGCTGTAAATGCACTTGTTGCAGAGCTATCTAAAATGGCCACTCCGATCAAAACTCACGAAGAGGTGCAACAAATAGCCACGATTTCTGCCAATAACGACCCAGAAATTGGAGCCATTATTGCACAAGCGATGGATAAAGTGGGTAAAGATGGAATTATTTCCGTCGATGAAGCGAAAGGAATCGAGACTGTTTTAGATGTGGTAGAAGGGATGCAATTTGATAAAGGATTTCTCTCTCCCTACTTTATTTCTAACCCAGAAAAAATGAGTGTGGAGCTCGATAATGCCTTGATTTTGCTTGTAGAGAAAAAAATCTCGTCTGCAAAAGAGCTTGTTCCTCTTCTTGAAAAAACAATGGAAAATAGCCCAAAACCTCTTTTAATTATTGCTGAAGATATAGAAGGCGAAGCGCTAGCTACACTTGTTGTGAACAAGCTAAAAGGTGGTTTGCCTGTTTGTGCTGTTAAATCTCCAGGTTTTGGAGACCGTCGCAAAGAGATGCTACAAGATATTGCTTGTTTAACAGGGGCTACAGTTGTTTCTGAAGATATTGGTCTTAAATTAGAAGATGTAGGGCCAGAAGTTCTAGGTCAAGCAAAGCAGATTAAAATTACGAAAGAAGAAACCATCATTATCGACGGTTTAGGGGATATGCAAGCAGTGAAAGAGCGTGAAGCGCAAATTCGCGGCGGGATTGCTCATTCTACATCTGATTATGACCGCGAAAAGCTCGAAGAGCGCCTAGCCAAACTTGTGGGTGGAGTGGCAGTTGTTAAGGTGGGCGCTGCTACAGAAAGTGAGATGAAAGAGAAAAAAGCGCGCGTTGAAGATGCATTGCATGCCACTCGCGCTGCGGCTCAAGAAGGCGTTGTCCCGGGCGGAGGTGTTGCACTTCTTAAAGCTGTAAGATGCTTAGAAAATCTCAAACTCACAGGTGATGAAGCGATCGGCGCTAAAATCATTCACGATGCAGTGTTTGCGCCAGCTACCTCTATTGCAAATAACTGTGGAAAGCAAGGCAATCTTATTGCTGAGAAGATCTATGAAAAACAAGAGCAAAATTGGGGCTATAACGGCTTGACAGATGTTTTTGAAAACCTCGTAGAGGCTGGAGTGATCGATCCTGTACTTGTGACAAAGAGCGCCTTGCGCTATGCCGCATCAGTTTCAGGTTTATTGCTCACAACAGCAGCGATGATCACTGATAAGCCGCAGCCAAAAGACGCTGCACCTGCTTCACCAATGGGTGGTATGGGTGGTATGCCAGGAATGGGCGGCATGGGTGGTATGGGAGGCATGCCAGGAATGGGTGGAATGCCCGGAATGGACATGATGATGTAATCACAAAAAGAGAGGGTTTATTTTAAGGCCCTCTCTTTTCTTTTTGGAGAAAAATAATGCCCAATTACGACTACTCTTGTATTCAATGCGGACATTCTTTAGAAGCTTTTCAAAAGATGTCAGATCAACCTCTTTCTCAATGTCCTTCTTGTAAACATGACACTCTTAAACGGGGAGTGGGCGGAGGTTCAGCAACTTTTAGATTTTTGGGTGATGGATTTTACATTACAGACTATAAAAAAGAGTGCAATCCAAACACAGAGTGCGCTGAGTAATCCATTATACCACCCTACAAGTAAATATTCATGCATTGGTGGTAATTCAAAGACTCGAGTTGACTTAATCATTTAAATATTAGATGCTTGCTTTAGTTTTTTCTTAAAACATACTCTTGCGCAAAATATGAATGCGTCCACTCGTGTCATCAGAATTCATCTTTTGTAATCATTATGTTTTTCGCAGAGGATGCTAATTTAACAGGCTGAAGCAAAAAGATATAGGTTAAGTTGACACCATTGAGTAAATAATTTACAAAGGATCTTATTTTGTTTATTAGTAATAACGAATTTAGTAAAAAGACAGTTGAACTTGAGACTTTCAAATTTTCAGAGCCAGATAGCATCAAGTTGCCACCTATTAATGAAATAATAAATAGTATACCAATTCCTAATAATACAACTATTCTTGCTGGGTTAATACCTTCTATTTTGGAGCGTAGAACATTCGTAGATCTAGCGTTTGATCCATCACCCACAAATTCAACTTATGACCCATTCTTAGGCTCGCGAGAGGTAAAAAACTGTGGAGTTTCGATGCCTGAATCACCCAATCCAGAAATTGATCCTCGCAATGTATCACTCCCCTCTCTTTCGAATCCAAGTGATTTGTTCTTTGCACTTCAGTCTAATGGGGTAATTTTATTCTACAAAGGTGAATTTAAGGATCAGAGGCCACACGGGCAGGGAGAACAATTTTTGCCTGATGGCAAACTGTTCTACAAAGGCGAGTTTGAGAATGGAAAGCCACACGGTCAGGGGGAACAATTTTTGCCTGATGGCAAACTGTTCTACAAAGGCGAGTTTGGGAATGGCAAGCCACACGGTCAGGGGGAACAATTTTGGCCTGATGGCAAATTGTTCTACGAAGGCGCGTTTGAGAATGGAAAGCCACACGGTTGGGGAGAAGAATTTTGGCCTGATGGCAAATTGTTCTACAAAGGCGCGCTTGAGAATGGAAAGCCGCACGGTGAGGGAGAAGAATTTTTGTCTAATGGTGCACTGTTCTACAAAGGCGCGTTTGAGAATGGAAAGCCACACGGTGAGGGAGAAGAATTTTGGTCTAATGGTGCACTGTTCTACAAAGGCGCGTTTGAGAATGGAAAGCCACACGGTGAGGGAGAAGAATTTCGGTCTAATGGTTCACTGTTCTACAAAGGCGAGTTTGGGAATGGAAGGCCACACGTTCAGGGAGAGGAATTCTGGTCTAATAGTGCACTGCTCTACAAAGGCTCGTTTGAGAATGGAAAAAGAACGCAATAATGCAGAACTAGATGCTTACTAACCTGAAGCTCAGGTTAGTAAGAGGCTGTCCAGAAAGCCGGCACAAAAGTGATGAGAAGAGCCTAATGCTTAAGTCAACCTCTTCTCTCAATGCCCTTCTCATATAGTAGATTAAGTTTAAAATGAGGTTAAGATGTTTATAAGCTCCAAGGAAAATGCGTCAGCAGAAATTTTGAACACCACATGGTGTGAGAAATGTGGAAAAACAGATCAAAAATTACTGCGGTGTGTGCAATGCAAATCTGTATGGTACTGCGGCTTGGATTGTCAAAAAAGAGACTGGCCAGAGCATAAAAGGGTATGTCAAACTCACACGCCGGTTTTGGAAACCTCTATTGGCCCAATAAAATTTGAGTCTTTTCATTATAAAAAAATTCTTAATAACAAGCCCAAGTTTGTCCATGACAAGGACTCACACATCCATATAATAAAATTCGTAAAGTCAGAGCTTTAGCGAATTATCAGTTTAATGCTCAGCAGTACAAGAGCGCACCCCATGATGCGATCTATATAAATTCGGAAATTTTTT
>JAJACO010000189.1 GCA_022601475.1 Chlamydiales bacterium | reverse complement strand
TGCCCGCCGTCAGGCGGATCCTGTTAATTTGAGATTCAAGTTGATAAACAGCTTACTTCCAAAAGCTAAAACCCAAAGTTCAGGCTAATATGTAAAATATTTAATTGAATGCATTATAGCTCCTGCTGAGCATTAAAAAATTAAACCCGAGTGGCAATCAGAAAAATGCAAAAAAAAGAGAGCATCCCCCAAAGGGAGAGGCTCTACGAGAAATTCAGTGTTAAGATGCGTGAGCTAAGAATTCACACACGACTGGGATATTAATAGGGATAGGCAATTGAGCTTCGATTTGATCAAGCTCGGGAGCTGCAAGTAGCTTGCCCGTGAAGTTGTCTTTATCAAGCTCCAAATAGTCGGGAGTTGTTTGCGTTGTTGTTTCCATTGAGTCAACAATGATTTTCATCTTGCGTGACTTCTCTTGAATAGAAATTTCCATTCCAGGGCGTACATGAAAAGCACGACGATCCACTCTTTTTCCATTCACAAGGATATGTCCGTGAGAAACAAGCTGTTGCGCTCCAAAAATGGTGCGAGCAAAACGAAGGCGGTAGACGATATTGTCTAGGCGGCATTCGATCCGTTCCATAAAGAACTGAGCTGTGTTGCCTTTTTTAGCAACGGCTGCCTTAAACATATTGACCATTTGTTTTTCCATCAGCATGCCGTAGCAAGCTTTAAGCTTTTGCTTTTCGTCTAGCTGCAAACCAAAGTCTGATTTTTTGCGACGTCGAGCGCCGTGTTGGCCGGGTGGATTTGCCTTGCGTAGTAGCGGATTGCGTGCGCGGCCGAAGATGTTAGCGCCGAAGCGGCGTGCAATGCGATTTTTTGGACCTCGATAACGTGCCATTCTTTCTCCTAAAAGCAATCAATATAGATGAGAGAACATCATATCTAGGAAGCGCTTTTTTCACAATGGATTTATTATTTAGCCTGCGCTATACTCGTTGGGATGACAAAAAAACACTATTTTGCTCTTGCTTATTACTTGTTTAAACCTATTCAGGATCCGTGCGCTCTTGTCACGCTGCATAAGAAATTTTTTGAAGATAGAGAGGCTACAGGAAGAATTTATATTTCCGAGGAGGGAATAAACGGTCAAATGAGTGCCACTGTAGAAGATACGGAGGCCTATATGGCTTGGTTTAAAGGTTTTGAGAGCTTTGCCGATACAAAATTTAAGCTACATCAGATTGAAGAGAATATTTTTCCTCGCATGACGGTGAAATACCGTAAACAACTCGTTGCACTCGATGAACAGTTGGATCCTTCTCAAGGGGGAGAGCATGTTTCTCCAGAAAAATGGAAAGAAATGCTCGAGAGTGGAGAGTATTTAGTTTTGGATGTACGTAATCAGTATGAATGGGAGATTGGGCATTTTGAGGGAGCTGTATTACCTCCGCTTAAAACTTTTCGGGAATTTCCGCAATACGCCGAACAGTTAAGCCGCGAAGTGGACCCTAAAAAGACCAAGGTGATGATGTATTGCACAGGCGGCATTCGATGCGAGCTTTACTCAGTACTTATGAAAAATAAAGGGTTTGAGCAAGTTTTTCAGCTCGATGGGGGTGTCATTGATTACGGTTTAAAAGAGGGGAGCGAGCATTGGAAAGGAAAACTCTTTGTTTTTGATGATCGGCTAGCTGTTCCCATCGATGGCAAAGAGTGCGCTCCAATTGCGCATTGCGCTCATTGTCAACTCCCTTGCGATATTCAGTACAACTGCGCCAATATGGATTGCAACGAACTATTTGTGTGTTGCAAGGCGTGTTATCCTATATATAAAGGGTGCTGCACTCATACTTGTACACAACAACCGCGTGTGCGCCCTCTTGAATTGGAGCTTGGGAATAAGCCTTTTAGGCGGAAGCATTTGATCGGATGTGCTTTACCAAATCCAAAATCCTCTTCTGAGTCTGACTCGTCACAACAGTGAGGCCAGGCTTCACCCCTTTTTCTGAGAGTTCAAAAGCGCGTAGGGTATTGCAGATCCGTCCATCGAGACGGACGCCAATTCCTTGAATCCCTGCCATGCATCCCCAATCTCCAAACATTTTAAGGGTGAGTTCACACGCAGTGATCAGGAATAGAACCTTTTTTTTGGGATACTTGTGTACGATTTCAAAAATTTTTTCCCCTATATAGTGCACCGTAGGAATAATTAAGGGGATGATAGAGTCTTTAGTGGGTAGGGCATTTAATGTTTTTCCAATGTCACATTGTCGGCAAACGGAATTATTTGGATCGTATAAACACTGATCGGTAAAACGTCCCGAAGGGCATTCGTGCGGTTTTTGGCAGTAGGAGAATCCGATGACGAGCAGGCTATTTTTGTCTTGCAGCGCTTTTTCAAAGGCTTGTACAGAGGGTGTTGAATAAAGAAAAAAATCTTCATCTCTTTTATAAGATTCTTTTTTAAAAAGAGAGTTGAGGTAGCGAAAGCCGTACCGAAAGGGGTGTTTTAAAAAATGTTTTAGGATAGCTCGGTCTTGATCGTGGGCAACCATGTATTTTAAGCTTTTCCACTTGAGATTTTTGGCTGTCTCTTTTGTCACACCGGGCATCTGAGGAAGTACCTTGAGCTTTTTGATAGGAGAGGTTTGGGTGGCTGTTTTAGCTCCTTTTTCCCATTGCTCTTCGGCCTCTTCCCACGATTTATATCGATCCCAAAACTTCATGCTCAAGAGCATATACTGTGTGTATCGAATAACTCAAGGGGGAACGCAATGGTGCTTTTACACTCAAAATTTTTTTGATAAGAAAAAAAACAGTCAACGTGGAGGAGCTATAGCCAAAATCACTTAAATTAGTTATAGCACCAACCTGAGACCATTGAACAACTCAAGCCTGCGTCCGTTTTTGTTCAATAAAAAAAATGACAAAACCTGTTTTTCCTACCTGATTTTGCTGAATATGGGTTCAGGAAATTAACTAAGATCTTCTTCTTCAATCACTTCTTGAGCAGCACTCTTAATCGTTTCAAGACCTTCTGGAAATCCGATCAGCTTGAGTAGGCGGTCAACGTAGTGAATTTCGCTTGTCAGTTGATCGTTTACAAATTCGAGGTAAGCTATTTTTTTTTCTAAGGTATGTGCAGGTTCCATTTTCTTCTCCTAGGTTTAGCCTAGTAGAGAGTACGCAAGGGAGATGCCAAAAACTGGGTGTGTTTAAAAAATTAGATTTTAGAGTTTGAACTTTTCTGTGAGAGACTCGAGAAGTCCAGTGTAGGCCGTTGTGAAAGCTGCCCAGTCTGTTCCTTCAACCTTTGGAGGAACAAAATCTTCTGAGTCAATGATTTGATCTAGACGGCGACGTAGAGAGTGGTTTGTATTTAGTAGCCCGTAGTAGCCTGGTTGTAGCATGGACCCTCCAATCATGACGCCGCACTTTTTAAAAGCTTCTTTGTATTTAGGAGCGAGCGGAAAAGGGTTCAAACGTTGTGCTGCATCGAGCCCAATTGCTTTATTAATCATAAATTGAGGGAGTTTAATAAATCCTCCAATGATGAATATTAAGGTTTTGGAGAGTTTTCCCCCTTCTTGCAAATCTGCGGGTAGAGCTGCCATTTTGGTTTGGATTAGATTGAGGTAAAAAACGCGCCAAAATTGGAATAGACTGGGTAGTAGCTCATCGATCCATTCCTGCTG
>JAJACO010000188.1 GCA_022601475.1 Chlamydiales bacterium | reverse complement strand
TGCCTGGCAACTATAAACTCAAACGTTTATATTGTCACCCCCTCACTGAACGGATACTATACAGGAAAAAAAACTTTTGAGTACACACCCTAGTATCAATCCGAAGCTCAGGAATTTTAATCTTTCTACTACAAAACTTGTTTTTTTTTGACTTTTACAACAAAACATGATAATATATTTTTATGAATATTAATAAATATTTTTTTCAATACTATCATTATACAATCCCGAACTCTATATACCTAGGCTCGCGATGCCTCAGTTCTATGACATTAAACTTGTATCATTTTTTTTGTCTAAAACTCAACCTTGGAAATAAAGAAAGACATGATAAAGAGATGCTGTTTTATGCTAGAAAAGGACGAGTCAGCTTAAATATCTTTCTAAACTTTCCAAGCCAAATACTCACACCGTCAGTGCCTCATCCTAAGCAGGATATACCTCCGGAATGGACTCTTGAAAAAATAAAGAAAAAAGCCCAAAAAATGATCAATCATAAAAATCGCCCCGATTTTTTAGAATATAACCCCGATCTAGATCCTCCTTCTCTCACTTCAATGGCACAGAGCGGTCTTTGTGGTGGAATTACAACCGATTTTATTTTTAAGTACCAGCAATTCTTGAAAGAGACAAATTACAATGTAGAAAAATCCGCATGTTTTGCTGCAAACCTATTTAAAGAAGGGGTATCCGAACAAGCTGAGCTATTACAATACATACATATTACCTCTAATCCTAATAAAGAGCAGTTTACATATAATTTTTTCAATCATAATAGCTTGAATGCAGATCCAAGTCCTTGGTACATGTCTGCTAAGAGTAATTTTGGACATCAACTTCTTGGCGGATCCATCATAGAAGCGATCTCTTCATATTCTCTTCCCGATCTAGCTTGGTACAATCAACTATCATTAGGAAGTTACGGCTTAACTCTATGTGGCCCGTATAACGAACTTGAAGACACGCAGCAAAAACATGGTATTGCTCTAATTAAATCAGACACAGCTTATTATATATTTGATCCCAACTATGGACTCTTAAAATTTGAAAACCCTACAGTTTATTTTGAGAAGATGTTTCAGCCCAATGGAGATTATAGCTTTATGTTCGCTTCTCATATTGAATATAACAACCACAAAAAACAAGATTGAGACCATTGAACAACTTAAGCTTTGTGCCGTTGCTTAATATAGAATAGGATAGAGCAATAAATACGCTCCAAAACCTGCAAAATAACTGATCAAAGCAATCCAAGATACCCGCTTCATGTACCAAATGAAATCCACTTTCTCAATGCCCATGAATGCCACCCCTGCAGCAGACCCAATAATTAAGATACTCCCTCCTGTTCCCGCAGCATAGGCAATCATCTGCCATAGCTGAGAATCAGGCGGATAGGCAGTCATATCATACATTCCCATCGTAGCTGCAACAAGCGGCACATTATCAATCACACTCGAGATCAACCCAATCACTACAGCCACCCATTGCTGATTGGGAACTATATGCTGAAGCTGCACGGCGAATTCCTTTAAAATTCCTGCCGAAGAGAGTGCATCAATTGCCAATAGAATACCTAAAAAGAAAAAAATGCCTGACATATCAATTCTTTTAAATACATGAGTCACACGCAGATGCCACCGGCTCTCTCCGTGTCGAAGATGGATAATATCTGTTAAAAGCCATAGGAGCCCCAGACCAATCAGCGCTCCCATAAAAGGGGGTAATCCAAGAGCCATTTTCCAAACCGGAATCATAATCAAAGAGGTCAATCCCGTAAATAACACTCGGCGCGCGCCAGGCTCCATAGGGAGAGCAAAAAATGTTGAAGATTTTTTATTTTCACCCTTAATGACAAAAGAAGCAATTAGACCCGCAACGAGTGCACAAACAACACTTGGAATGAAAAGAGCTTTTATAGTTTCCCATGTAGTGATCTTATCATTAATCCAGAGCATCGTTGTTGTGACATCCCCAATGGGAGTCCAAGCTCCACCCGCATTCACTACAATCACAAGTATAGAGCCTAATAACCATCTATCTTTTTTATCATGAATCATTTTTTTAAGTAGAGAGGCCATCACGATCATCGAAGTGAGGTTATCTAGAGCTGCTGACATGAAAAAAGAAATGCCAATCAAAAACCACAACATTTTCCGTTTTGAGGAAGAATAGAGCATATCTGTAATTAGCTTAAAGCCTTGATGAGAATCGATTAACTCAACAATAATCATGGCAGCTAAAAGAAAAAATATAATCTGAGCTACATCGGAGACTTGCTCATTCATAAATGCGGAAGAGATCCCATGCGGTGTCGCAGCAAAGTAAAGAAGCCAGCACACAACCGCCATCACAAGCGCTATCGCAGCTTTATTCACGTGTAAAAACTTCTCAAATATGATGGCAATGTAGCCAAGTATAAAGAAAAGAATGAGTTCTAAATGTAACATTGAAGCCTCCAGGCAAACACTCTACTCGATTTGAGAATTTATAGGTGTGTTGAAAAAGTAATTTAAATCAATTTAACACTGTAGACAGGATTCCGTTGACATCGAGAATAGAAATTTAGGACAATAGAAGAAGCCCTCAATTAGGTTAATTAAAGATGCCCGGCACTTCTTATCGAAATAAAATAAATTCTTTTATCCCTAAGTCAATACAGTGTCTTAGAGAAGGTTACTCCGCTCGTATTTTTCGCAAAGATTTGTTTGCCGGAATCTCGGTTGGAATCATCGCCTTTCCCCTCGCACTCGCGGTTGCGATCGGTGCGAACGTCCCTCCAGAAAGAGCTCTTTTTACAGCTGTAGTCGCTGGTTTTTTAATCAGTGCTCTTGGAGGTTCCCGTGTTCAAATTGGGGGGCCTACAAGTACTTTAATCGTGATTCTTTACGATATCATGCTCCGCCAAGGCTTCGAAGGAATGCTCATGGCTACTTTTATGGCGGGTGTGATCTTAATTTTCTTTGGGTTAGCAGGTTTAGGCGCGTATATTAAATACATCCCCTATCCTGTTGTTACAGGACTCACAACCGGTATTGCTGTTGTGATTTTTTCTTCCCAATTTAAAGATTTTTTGGGTTTAAACATGGGAAATGTACCCATCGATTTTGTCGGAAAATGGCAAGCGTATATCCAACACATTGGCACTTGGGACCCTAAGACCGTAGCGATTGGACTTGGAACGCTCACCATTATGATTTATTTAAGAAGAACGCGCCCCAAACTTCCCGGAACGCTGATCGCACTTGTCGTAGCAGGTTTTGTCACCTGGTTATTTCATATCGATATCGCGACAATTGGGAGCCAATATGGTAGCCTACCTCGCACATTACCCGCTCCCTCCTTCCCCGCTTTTGATTTTTCTAAAACTTTAATTTTAGTTCCGGATGCCCTCACAATTGCTCTTTTAGCAGGCATGGAATCGCTTCTCTCAGCTGTTGTTGCCGAAGGAATGACAGGCTGGCGACACCAATCGAACTGTGAGCTTGTAGCTCAAGGACTTGCAAATATTGGATCCAGTTTTTTTGGGGGAATGCCAGCTACAGGCTCTCTTGCTAGAACGGCAGCAAATATAAAAGCTGGCGGATCCACCCCTTTTTCAGGAATTGTCCACGCTGTTGTCATCTTTTTAATCATGTTTCTCTTTGCACCTCTAGCGACTAAAATTCCCCTAGCTGCTCTAGCTGCTGTTCTCTTTATGATTGCGTGGGGAATGAGCGAAATTCATCATTTTATGCACCTACTCACAGCGCCAAAAAAAGATGTGTTGGTCCTCATTACGGTTTTTACTCTAACTGTATTAATCAATCTAAATGCCGCTGTGCAGGTGGGAATGATCCTAGCAGCCTTTCTTTTTATGAAGCAAATGAGCGACCTATCAGATGTTGTCGCAACGGCACAATATTTTGAAGAGGATGAACAGGCTGCTAAAAAAGATTTTCTAGATCCCGATGCCATCAGTCGTAAAAACGTGCCTGAGGGTGTTGAGGTTTTTGAAATCAATGGCCCTTTCTTTTTTGGAGTGGCAGACCGTCTCAAGAACCTACTCAATGAGTTAGAGCGCCCTCCTAAAATCTTTATTTTACGCATGCGTAGCGTTCCTACAATTGATGCATCTGGAATGCATGCATTAGAAGAATTTTATATCGAATGTAAAAGACAGGGAACCCTCTTGCTTCTATCCGGGGTAAAAAAGGGTCCTTTGCGCAATTTAAGACGGTATCATCTAGATGAATTAATTGGAGAAGATCATATTTTTTCGCACATCAATTCAGCTCTTGAGTTCTCTCGCGAACTACTCAGAGTAGAGAAATTCAAAAATGCGATGCGTTAAGATGCAATAGTCTCACTATTAACCATTAAATTGATGTCGATTCTTTTGTTAAACTGGTCTTCTGATAGATACCCCAAGCTCAAACAAGCCTCTTTAAGCGTCGTGTTTTCCCGATACGCTTTTTTTGCTACCTCGCCCGCTTTGTCATACCCAATCAAGGGCGTCAAAGCTGTGACAAGCATGAGCGAGCGCTCCACATGTGTTTGAATTTGTTCAAGATTAGGTTGAAGACCTATAACAAAATAATCTGTAAATGAGCGCAATACATCAGAAAGTAAAATCGAAGAGCTCAAAAAATGATGAATGAGTAGAGGTTTGAATACATTGAGCTCAAAGTTCCCTCTCGATCCCGCAATCGCAATCGCCTGATCATTACCCATCACATGTGTGCACACCATTGCCAACGCTTCGCATTGAGTGGGATTTACTTTACCAGGCATGATCGAAGAGCCCGGCTCATTTGCTGGAAATTGAAGCTCCCCCAAACCGCAGCGAGGCCCCGAGCCTAAAAGACTTAAATCGGTTGAAATCTTAATCAATGAACAAGCAAGCGTTTTTAAGGCTCCATGTGCAGCTACGAGTGCATCATGAGCGGCAATCACAGCAAACTTATTGGGTGCGGATATAAAGGGTAGATCCGTATATTCAGAAATACGGTGCACAACCTTTTCTCCAAAGTCTTTAGGAGCATTTAGACCGGTTCCAACCGCTGTTCCCCCAATAGCAAGTTCATAAAGCCGCGGCAGCGTAGCTTGAATTCTTTCCAAATTTTGATCGATCTGTTCCACATATCCTGACAATTCCTGTCCCAATGTTAACGGAACAGCATCCATGAGATGTGTGCGTCCAATTTTGACAATCGCATTAAAGGCTTTAGATTTATCTGCCAAAGCTTCTCGAAGTTTATGCACCATGGGGAGTAGGCGATAGTTGAGATTGTGGGCAGCTGCAATGTACATCGCTGTTGGAAAAGTGTCATTGGAGGATTGAGAGAGATTGACATGATCATTGGGATGGATGGGGCTTTTTCCACCCAAAGGCTGGCCCGCTCGCTCATTCGCTCGATTGGCAATCACCTCATTGATATTCATGTTTGTCTGTGTGCCACTGCCGGTTTGCCAAATACTCAGCGGAAAATGGGCATTGAGTACCCCTTCCGAAACTTCTTTAGCGGCATCTACAATTAAGTCTTTTAGATTTTTTGGTAAAAGATCAAGCTCACAATTCACCTCTGCTGCAGCCTGTTTAATGAGACCAAAGGCTCGAATCACAGGAAAAGGAACTTTATCATCCCCAATATTAAAGTGGATCAATGAGCGCGCTGTTTGCGCTCCGTAATAAGCGGAGATGGGCACCTCGATCTCACCCATACTGTCTGATTCAATGCGTGTTTCCATACCTGAAGCATAGCTGATTTGCAAGGAATTTAAAAGAGACTATTTTTCTTGACCCAAGGTATCACACACAGTAAAATTGCACGGATGTCAAATAGAGTCTTTCTTTTTTTAGGGTCTTTGCTCTTTTTTTTAGGATGCTGGGAGTGGGTCGTGCACCTCTCTCCTCACCTACTTTTTATTCTTCCAGCTCCCCTAGAAATTTTTCAAACACTCATCGAAATGCATGAGCGCTTTTTGTTTCATACAACCGTGACTCTAAGAGAGATGCTTGCAGGCTTTTTGATCGCCTTTTTGATCGCCTTTCCCCTTGCATGGACAATGGTGCGCTATGAGAGTTCTCGCACTCTATTACAGCCTGTATTTATTGTGATTCAGTGTGTACCCATGTTTACATTAGCTCCGATCATGGTTGCCTGGTTTGGTTGGGGATTCACTGCCATTGTCATCCCCACAGCTTTAATGATTTTTTTTCCCCTCACCCTCAATATCTACCAAGGACTCAAATCCACGCCAAAAGAGCTTTTAGAACTTTTTCAAACCTACCAAGCCACTCCTTTGCAGACATTTTTTAAACTCCGCCTGCCTTATGCAGTACCCCATATTTTTGCAGGCTTTCGCATTTCTGCGGCGATTGCCGGAACAGGAGCTGTTGCCGGTGAATGGGCGGGAGCACAAACAGGTTTGGGTATTCTCATGCTCGAGAGTAGGCGTAATACAGACTTAGCAATCACCTTTGCGGCGCTTTTATGCTTAATTCTAATCAGCACTCTTCTCTACGGCCTCATTCTTTACTGCGAAAAAATCTCCCTTCCCCCTCGTCAATGGACATTCCCTTTCTCTAAGCCTTTCTCAAAAACCGCCAAATCTCGAAAAAAAAGACTCGTTTTCCCTTTTTTCCTATTTTTGCTACTCGCCTCTTTTCTATTTAGCTGTCAACAATCTCCAAAAGAGAATCAAACCCGCCTTTTACTCGACTGGATTCCCAATCCTAATCACGTCCCTCTCTACGTGGGGCTAAAACACGGTTTTTTTGCAGAAGAAGGAATCGATCTCTCTATCCAAAAAATGCACGAAGAGGGAGGGGCGATCTCCTATCTTGTTGCCAAAAAAGCCGATCTTTTGATCAATCACATGCCAGGTACACTCAAAGCGTGTTCACATGGAGCCAAACTTAAAATCGTCGGCAGCTTGATCAAAGAACCGCTCTGTGGACTCACCTATCACTCCAATCCATCCATCCAACAAGCGAGCGACTTAACAGACAAGGTTTTGGGCTACTGCATTGGTATTCCTGATATTCAATTTCTCGATTTTCTTTTGAAACAAGGCAACATCTACCCCAGGGAAAAAAAAAATGTGAGTGTTGATCTAATCAGTGCGATGGGAAATCATCAGGTGGATTTTATCTATGGAGCCTTTTGGAATATTGAACCAGCGCAACTAAGCTCTTTTGGGGTAGAAACAGAAACATTTAAACTCCAAGAGCTTGGCATTCCCTCCTATTATGAAATGATCATTGTTGCTAATAGAGATACAGAGCACGCGGCTCCTCAATTTGTAGAAAAATTCCAGCGCGCTTTGCAAAAAAGCATTGACTATTGCAAGCAGTATCCCGAAGCGGCTTTTTCTTGCTATATTTCTTACAATCAAGATCGGCGACAAAAAACCCACACCTGGCAAAAAAAAGCGTGGGAGCTCACACTCCCTCTTTTAGCTGATGACCAATTGATCGATGAGGAACTTGTAGAAACATTTTATAAGTGGCAAGTTGAGCACGACATCATCGAGACTCGATTTGATTGGAAATCCCTTATTCTTTAGATGATTGCTCTTTATGTGTCGCAAAAATCTGCGAAATGTTAACACGAAAAGATATTTTTAACTTCGTGCAATATAAAAATTTTGGAAAAGCAGATTAAAATCTTGATTTTAGAAGATGAGCCCTCAACTTTAGAACTCATCCAACACACTTTTCATCGTGCAAAAGATGCGAAATTACAACTATTTTTTGTGCACACGCTTAAAGAGGCTCTTCAAACCCTTCATAACTCACATTTTGATTTAATTCTTTTGGATTTAAATATCATCGATGGTCACGGAATCCAAACATTTAGAGAAATTCATAAGAAGACTTCCTCTACTCCCAGCATTGTCATTGAGACACAACCGAATGAAGAGCGGGGAAAAGAGCTGGTTCGCCTAGGAGCACAAGAATATCTATCCATTGATGAACTCAATAAAAACTTATTACCCCGAATGCACTACGCGATAGAGCGGCAGAAACTGCATGAAGAACTAAAAGCGCTCTCCTTTACAGATGTGCTTACAGGCCTGTATAATCGAAGAGGATTTATAGAATTTTTAAAACAACATCTCTCCTTATCAAAACGGATAAAAAAAGGATTCTACCTCTTTGTAATGGATTTGGATTTTCTAAAAAAAATCAATGACTCATATGGACATATTGAAGGAGATCATGCACTTGTTAGAGTGGCCGACTGCTTACGCTCTTGCTTTCGACAGCACGATGTGATCGGACGTATCGGAGGTGATGAATTTGCCGTCATTGCGCTTAGCTCTTCTTGGGAGAGTGGTGAGCTCTTAAAGCAAAATATCCACAAGCAATTAAAACGTTTAAATACAGAAAAAAAGGGACGCTATGCACTCTCTTTGAGCATCGGTAAAGTTTTTTTTGATGGGTTCAAAGAAGCTTCTATTGAAGAGTTACTCGATTTTGCCGATCAAGAGCTGTACAAAGAAAAAAAAATCACTCACTCGCAGTGATCTTTTTGACAGCGAGAGAGCAAATGAGCCAGACGGGCAAGCACATCTCTCAATACCTCGAGCGGTTTTTGCGCAGCATCCACACGTGAAATCAAATGCTTTGGATAATCACTCAGAAGCGCTTCAATGCTTCTTTCATAGGTTTCTAAGCGCGCTTCTAGCCCTGCCATATTCACATCATTTAAATTGCCCTCAAGGCGTGAGCGTTCTTGAACTCTACGCGCAAGCTCTTTTTTATTAGAAGTTTCTAAGACAATAATGTGGCGCACTTCAATCAATTCATTCAACATTTCAACCTGTCTTCCCGTACGGGGAATCCCATCTAATAAAAGATCTTGCCTCTCTGGAAAATAGGAGTTTGTTGCGATAAGCCCCAAAACAAAATAGTTCCAAATTTCAATCGTCGCTTCATCAGGAAGCAACTGCCCCTGGCTCGCATAAGAGTAGTAGAGCTTACCCGCAGGGGACGAAGCTGGCAAAGAGCGAAAAATGTCTCCTGAAGAGAGATAGTACTGACTCCCCGCACCCGCTAAAAATCGACCAAGCGATTCTTTACCTGCCCCCGGAGGACCAAATAAAAGAATGGCAGGAAATTTCCCCTCGTAAGGCTGAATTAAAGGTTTTCGATGCATTTTACCCCTTTTGAACTATTATATATTGATTTTTTTCAACAATTCAAGCTATATTTGGGCT
>JAJACO010000187.1 GCA_022601475.1 Chlamydiales bacterium | reverse complement strand
GGAGTTCAGGTTATCAAGATCTTCCCAACGCAAATAAAGCTGTTCAATTTCGTTTTCAGCCAATGCCACAGCTTGACACACCTCATCCAGCCTCTCAGAGTTAGCTGTGATTTCTGCATCTTGTAGAAGTGTGTTGAGCTCTTGTGCTTTTTTTTCTAATTTTGCTATTTGTCTCTCAATCTGCTTGCACTCTTGTTTTTCTTGAGAAGAGACGACGCGCTCTTTTTCCTTTTTTTTGCTCTTCTGCTCGGGTTTGCAAGAGGCTTCCCACTGCGAAAAGCTTGCATAAAACTGCGTGTGCTGAGGATCTCCCAAGGCAAGAAGTTGATTGCAGATGCGATCGAGCATGCATCTATCATGCGTAATGAGTACAACGGCCCCCGAAAACTCCATCAGACTCTGCTCTAAAGTTTCAAGAGTGGGCACATCTAAATCATTTGTAGGTTCATCTAATAAGAGCACATCGGCCGGCTGTAGCATCAAATGAGCAATGGAGATACGTGCACGCTCTCCGCCAGAAAGCTTTCCTAGGGGCATATCTAGGATATCTGGTGAGAACAAAAAGCGTTTACACCACCCATTTACATGCACTCTTTGTCCTTTATAGATCACAAAGTCTCCCATAGGAGAAAGAGCCTCTCTAAGAGAGAGCTCATCGGGCAAAAGAGCTCTATGCTGATCAAAATAGACGGTTTTGAGCGCTTCGGCCCGCTTAAGGGTGCCCTGATCGGGCTTAAGCTCATCTGCAAGCAGGCGCAAAAGAGTTGTCTTACCCGCTCCATTTGGGCCCATTAACCCAATGCGCGTGCCAGGAGTGAGTGTAAAATCTAAGTGCTCAAAAAGCACTCTCTCCCCTGCTTTTTTACCCAAATTTTTAGAGATTATTAATTTACGCGTTTCTCTTCCAGAAGAATCAAAGCTGATCGCTGCTTTTTTTTGTCTATTACGTGCCTGCACATCGGAGAGCTCTTGGAGCACATTCTGCGCATTATCAATTCTTGACTGAGCTTTTGTAGAACGCGCCTTGGGAGATTGTAAAAGCCATTCCGACTCCCTACGCGCTTTTGAGGCTAAAGATCTCTCTTGAGTGAGCTGTCCCTCTAAAAACTCTCCCTTTTTCTGCAAAAAGTTTGCATACGATCCATCGATAGAGAGCAAACCCGAGGGATAGACAGGATCTATTTCAATGATGCGTCCTGCTACTTTTTGCAAAAAATAGCGGTCATGACTCACCAAAATAAAAGTAGAAACCTCTTTTAAAAGAAATTTCTCCAACCAAACAATCCCTTCTAAATCAAGATGGTTTGTGGGTTCGTCCAATAGGATAAGATCGGGAGACTTAATCAGCTCCTTTGCAAAGGAGAGACGTTTTTTCCAGCCACCTGATAACTTAGTGGCTGAAATATTAGGATCTGCAAACTGTAATTTACTCAGCCACAGGGTAGCCAATCGCGCTTTTTCATACTCCGGCAGATGATTTTCAGTGCCTTGAGCTTCCACCAAAATCTGATGAGGTGTTAGATCCTGAAACTCACTTGTCTGAGGGACATACCCGATTTTAAGATCTTTTTTATAAGAAAGGACTCCCCCCTCGGACTTCTCAATACCCGCCAAGATTGTTAACAGTGTTGATTTACCAGCTCCATTAGGGCCTATTAGACCTATCCGGTCTTTTGCAAAGACACTTAAGCTGATCTCTTTAAAAAGAACGCGACTCCCGTAGGATTTTGAAAGGGACTGAGCTGTTAGATAAGGGGCCATAAGACCCCTTAATCTAGGGCATTTTCGATTTTAATAACAGTGATAGTAATGAGGTGGCGGATAGTGATGGACAGGATGATAGTAATGTTCATATACAACAGGTGGTGGTGGCACAGGAACATAAACAGGTGGCGCTTCCACAATGATGGGTGGTGGGGGCGCAAAAAAAGCTTCAAATACATTTAGTGAAAAATTAAAACTAGATCTAGCCAATGCAGTTGCTGGAGACAGCAACATCGCAGAAATGGCAAGCACCGATAATATCTTAGTTATTCTCATAAAACAAAACCTCCTTATTATAAGAGGTTTAATTATATGAACCTAGCCTAATTTATTCAATATTTTTCATCTTTATAATTGGGGATTGTAGATTCATTCCCCGGAGTTTGATACACCTTAGGCTCTATGGGATTCCTCAAGGGTTGCGACTCTGTCATCATGTCATCTAAGTGCTGCATCTGCTTTGGGCTACGGGGGTCCTCAAAATTTGTTTCAAATTCCTGAGAGGGGTTATAAAGTAAGTTTTTTCTTGAATGGGGTATAGAATCTAATGTTGGCTTCGGAGGAAGCGTTAATCTCTCCGGATGCACTTTTAGCTCTTCTTTTGAAGGACCAAAAAATGGTTTCATGGTCTCTTCGGTATTTTTGGTTTTTCCTTCAGGTGTAAGCACAGCCGCATTGGGATGAAGAGGTTTTGCCACCTCCTGCAATTGTTCTAGCTGCTTGGGATCGCTGGATAAAATCGGATTTTCTCTTCCTGTAATTTTTTCTAAATAATGCACTAAATGTGCATTTCCAATCACTCCGGAGGAGGTGATGTTTGGAAGAACACGCACCTTCTTCATTCTTTTGAGGACAAGTTCAGATGGAGGAGAGATTTTTTGTGCAATTGCAGAATCCATCCAGTGAGGGTTTGGGTATCCGGGATGGGTCCACCACCACCAAACCCACCATTGATCGGGACTTGTGTGCCCCCACCAAGTCACCCAATTCCACCAAGGAGGCACCCCTCCCCACGCAACCCAAAGATCGCGATGAAAGTGATAGTGATGCGCATAAAAGCAAGAAAAGCTGGGCCAATAGGGATAAAACTGCTCTACAATAAATAAAGGCTCTAACTTTTCGGTGGGCTCATAAACTGCTAAGCTGATAAAATCTGGGTCAATATGAGCAGATGCATAAGCAATTCCACGCTCTTCAAGAGGCCAATCCCAGAAGTCTGGCACAAAAGCATATCCCTTTTCACGCCAAATATAGTGGGCGGGACTATATACCCACTTTTCGGAGAAAACTTCAAAGCGACCTAAATACCAGACATATTGCTTAGATACGCTATCATAAGCCCAATACCCCGGAGCCCAAAAATACTGATCTACAGGCGCTTCAGGCTTTTGGATCTTTTCGTCCAAAGAATCAGGTGGAACCTCTGCTATATACTCAAGCGCCTCTTCAGGAACACGACTCCAAAAGCCATGAATCCAAACCCATCCTACAGGATATCCCTTCCAATAGCCCGAAATCCAATACAAACCCGGTGGGGGGCGACGCCACACACCACTCACCCACATGTATTCCCCATATTTTCGAGACCACGCCCAATACCCGGGGATCCAAATGGCTTGCATTTCCTCTTCAAGAGGTTTTAATTCTGTGATGGGTTTTGGAGGTTGGTTGGGAACAGCTTCGAGTATTAGATCTCCAAACTCTTGAACCAAAAAAGCTTCGTGTATAGGCCCCTCTTTTATAGACTCCACACTATCGGCATACATATTCACAAAAAGACAACATGCAAATAGCAGACAAACGATCTTACCCATACTTTCCCCCATTCATTCTATTATTGGGAAATAAACTTTATATTTCAAATAAGACTATGTATAATGGAAAATCGGAGGAAGAAATGAAACTCTATTTAGTTAGACATGGAGAGTGTATCTCCTCAGCGGTAGATCCTGAGCAACCTTTGTCAGAAATAGGCCTAAAAGAGACAAAAGCATTAGCTGAGCTTTTAAAACCTTATCACCTCGAAATAGACGAGATCATGCACAGCGTAAAGCTGCGTGCTCAGCAGACCGCTCAAATTCTTGGAGAGACGCTCGCTCCCGATCTCACTCTCATTCAAAGAGAAGGGTTAAAGCCAATGGATGCCATAGAGCCTCTTCTTGAGGATATCCGCTATTTTGATCGCAATGTCATGCTTGTAGGACACCTCCCTTTCATGGAAAGATTGCTCACACAACTACTTTTTCATGAAGAAAAATTAAGTCCTATTGATTTTTGTGGATCTTGTATTGTGTGCTTAGAGGGAAAAGGACAAAACTACCAAATCAAATGGGTCGTCTCTCCCCAACTATTTCATTCCTCTTACTCACTTTAGATAGTTGAAATAACTTAAGCCGCTTGAAAATCTCTTGTGAAGGAGATAAAAAAACATGCCTAAAGGCCCCTAAAACACTTGTTCCATTGCTATTATAGGATTTTAAAAGTTGCTCTACAGTATCCTCATCCATTTTTCCAACTGCAAAATTAGGGTCGTATAAATAGGAGGCTCCCTCTTCTATAACAAGAGTAATTATATGTCCTCCCCTAAAGCTCCCGCAAGCAGTAAAGGCAGGAAAGCTCAAATGATAGGTGCCAGGAATAAGAGTGGGTAGAGATTGCAAAATTGCATCAGATTCGGAACTCATTATCAACAGCGAATCTATTTGAAGACCATTGAGTTCATAGAGAACGTTTTGTCGCGCTAAATTTTCATAAATAATCAGATTCTCTTCCTCTGATGCCGTCATATGTTGATATGCATGGGCTACATTTTGGAGCTTTGCCAACAACTCAAGAGGCAACTCCTTCTTATTTTCCTTAAGAAAACCCACTAAATCATCCTTATTTCTTCGCAAAATCGAATTCCTTTCCAGCGGATACTCTGTAATTTCTTGTCTTTTTGCCCATACGGGAAAAATTGTTTTTAGGTCAGGTCTTAGAATTTCAAGAAGATCAAGCTCAAAATCAGTAAGAACGAAGTCTTTAAAACCAGATTTATAAAAATGATGAGTGATAATGGCCTGATTAGGGATGCCCTCACTAAAATTTTCAGCTACTGTGTTGATCAAAGGAGTGTGAATATAGTCATCAACAAACGAGATGGAGGCTCCAAAACAGTTTCCTCCCTTGAAGGGAGCTGGATTAAACTCAACACGCTCATCTGCATAAGTCAAATCTTCATGAAATCCATACTTCTGAAAAACAAGCGAGCCCCGATCGTTAATTTTTATTACCGTATCAAAAAGCTCACTTAACTCAGCCTTTTCGTGATGCTGAGCATGAAATAAAATTTTCTCTTTAAAAATTTTATTCGCTATTTCTTCAAACCCCAACAACTTCTTTATGGAAGTCTTTACACGGACGCACGAGCTCTTGAATAGGTAAAATATTTTCTTAACTTTTTCTACCATCAAGCGTTCATTGTGAGGTTGTCTCTTTGATGAGAGATTCTCAACTGAGATATACTGACTTAAAGAAAATGGAATATTACCGATATTATTATACATACCCCGTATTCTATCACTAGAACATATTTAAATCAATAAGAGGCAGTGATTTACTTTTTTTTTAAATCGTTCCAACTCCCGATAGAAGAGTTTCAAGGGTGTCTCTTGTAGACTCAAAGCTCCGGTGATGAATCCCTTGAATACCCACTGTTTTAGCCACCTCAACTAAAAGCTTTCGATCATCGATATAAACAATCTCCGAAGGAGGCACCTGTGCAACATCAAGAGCCAATCTATAAATATCGAGATCTGGCTTACGAAAATGCACAAATGAAGAGACAATAAAAAAGTCGATAAAAGAAGAAAGCTCAAATCTTTTAATACGATCTACGGCTAGCTCCCTCCCTTCATTACTTACAACCCCCACCTTGAGGTGGTGCTTTTCTTTTAAATCCTTAACCATTTGAATCATCTCAGGAAAAGGCTTTACCTGATCAAA
This sequence comes from Chlamydiales bacterium, assembly GCA_022601475.1. Lineage (GTDB taxonomy): Bacteria > Chlamydiota > Chlamydiia > Chlamydiales > JAAKFR01 > JAJACO01. The sequence continues at coordinate 492 of JAJACO010000187.1, read as the reverse complement.
GATATACTGCTTCACATCTTGAATGCTGTAGGGACGCTCTTCATAAAAAATAATCCGCTTGAGGTATTCATCAAAAGTTAGCTTTCCTGTTTCGTACGTATCAAACACCAAGTGATGGCGCGAATTCATCTCGCTATAATCCACCTTAAAAACCTCTGCTGTTTGCATTCTGAGCTGATGCCCCCATCCATTTGTCATCAAGACTCCGCCAATATCTAATAATAAAGCTTTCACTTCTGTCATAAATAAACCAACCTTAAAGGGTTAAAATTACACTCACCAATTAGTGTCTAATATACTATAATTATATTAAAGATATTTTTATTTTTATAGGAGTTTATGATGAGCGAAGAAAAAGGGGTGATTTTAGTCACCGGATCATGCGGAAGAATTGGAGCAGCTATTGTAAAAAAACTGGGAACAAATTTTAGAATGGTGGGCTTTGAGCTACTCAAAGCATTTTACGCCTCTGCGAATGAAGAGTTAGTGCCT
>JAJACO010000186.1 GCA_022601475.1 Chlamydiales bacterium | reverse complement strand
TGCTCAAGCGGATTGTAGATACGGGTATTAAAAAGCTCAAAATTGCCAAAGAAGCTGATGAGAATCATCCGATTATCAAAATGTTAGCCAAAGATCCTACCGATTCTTACGAAGCGGCTCTAAAAGATTTTTATCGAAAAATTCGTCCAGGTGAACCTGCCACTCTCTCGAATGCTCGCTCTGTCATCATGCGCCTATTTTTTGATCCAAAACGCTATAACTTAGGGCGTGTTGGACGCTACAAACTTAATCGTAAGCTAGGTGTTGAGGTTACAGATGAGTCACTCTCTATTGTGACTTTAACCAAAGAAGATGTGATCAATGCTCTGAAGTACCTCATTCGCTTAAAATCGGGCGACAAAGATGCTTTTGTTGATGATATTGATCATCTAGCGAATCGACGAGTGCGTTCTGTGGGTGAATTAATTCAAAACCAGTGCCGAATTGGTCTCTCTCGCATGGAAAAAATCATCAAAGAGCGCATGAATCTCTTTGATTTTTCATCAGATACTCTAACTCCAGGTAAAATTATATCTGCAAAAGGGTTAGCCGGTGTTCTAAAAGACTTTTTTGGAAGATCGCAACTCTCTCAATTTATGGATCAAACAAATCCTGTTGCAGAGCTAACACACAAACGACGTCTTTCAGCCCTTGGGCCTGGTGGTCTAAATAGAGAAAGAGCTGGGTTTGAGGTGCGAGATGTGCATCCGAGTCATTATGGACGGATCTGTCCGATTGAAACTCCAGAGGGACCTAACATTGGTTTGATCACCTCTCTCTCCTCGTTTGCGAAAATTAATGAGTTTGGTTTTATTGAGACACCCTATCGTCTTGTGCGAGACGGAGTTGTCACAGATGAAATCGAGTACATGACAGCAGATGTAGAAGAGCAATGTGTGATTGCCCAAGCGTCTGTTCCTTTAGACGAATTTAACATGTTCAAAGAAGAAATTTGTTGGGCACGTTATCGAGATGATTCCCTTGAAATTGACACCAAGCTTGTCACACATATGGACGTCTCTCCTAAACAGCTTGTTTCTATTGTCACAGGTTTGATTCCGTTTTTGGAGCACGATGATGCGAACCGAGCTTTGATGGGATCGAATATGCAAAGACAAGCAGTCCCTCTTCTTAAGGCTGAAGCTCCTATTGTGGGTACAGGTCTAGAAGCTCGGGCAGCACGCGATTCTGGTGCTGTTGTGATTGCAGAGGAAGATGGAATTGTGGAGTACGTGGATGGAATACAAATCATCATCGCCTCGAAGCAAAACCCTCTCGATAAAAAAGTGTATTCACTCAAGAAATTCATGCGCTCTAATGCGGGAACAAGCATTAACCAACAGCCTCTTTGTAACATTGGGGATGAAATTCTTGCAGGAGATGTCATTGCGGATGGACCTGCCACTGAGCGTGGAGAAGTTGCCCTTGGTAAAAACGTGCTTGTCGCTTTTATGCCTTGGTATGGTTACAACTACGAAGATGCGATCATTATCTCCGAAAAACTCCTAGGTGAGGATGCCTACACTTCGGTTTATATCGAAGAGTTTGAGCTGACAGCACGTGATACAAAGCTTGGAAAAGAAGAGATCACCCGTGACATTCCAAATGTTTCAGAGGAAGCTTTAGCAGATCTTGGAGAAGATGGAATTATCCGCATCGGAGCTGAGGTGAAGCCCGGTGATATTCTTGTAGGTAAGATCACTCCAAAATCAGAAACAGAACTTGCACCAGAAGAGCGGTTATTGCGCGCGATTTTTGGAGAAAAAGCAGCGGATGTTAAAGATGCATCACTGACAGTACCTCCAGGAACTGAGGGTGTTGTAATGGATGTCAAGGTTTTCAGTCGACGAGATCGTCTTTCTAAAACGGATGATGAACTCGTTGAAGAAGCTTCTCATCTTAAAGACATCCAAAAAGAGTATAAGCTGAAAGTCATTTCCCTTAAGATGGAACGCCATGAAAAGCTTGGAGCTCTTTTACTGAATGAAAAAGCGCCAGCTCCAATTATCCATCGACGCACAGCTGAGGAGATTGTTCCTCAAGAGGCTGTGTTTACCCAAGATACTATTGAAACCTTAGAGCATGAGGATCCAATAGACTTAATTATGCCTCAAAACGAAGTTTACGATGTCTTGCGCTCTTTATTAAGAGAATCCGAGATTGAGTTGCAAAAACTTGAAATGCAGCATAAAACGGAGATCGAAAGCTTACGTAAGGGAGACACAGATTTAGACCCGGGTGTGATTCGTCAGGTGAAGGTTTATATCGCATCTAAACGCAAACTCCAGGTTGGAGATAAAATGGCGGGTAGACACGGTAATAAAGGCGTTGTTTCTAAGATTGTGAATGAGGCTGATATGCCCTATCTTCCCAATGGTCACACAATTGAAATTATTTTGAACCCGCTAGGGGTTCCTTCTCGAATGAACATGGGTCAGGTATTAGAAACACACCTTGGATTTGCTGCTAAAAAAGCGGGTATTTATGTTAAAAGTCCCGTTTTTGAAGGTTTTCCAGAAGAACGTATTTGGGAGATGATGCGCGAGCAAAACTTGCCAGATGATGGAAAATCTTATCTGTACGATGGAAAAACAGGAGAGCGTTTTGATAACTCTGTTGTGATTGGATACATTTATATGTTAAAGCTTAGTCACCTTGTTGCAGATAAGATCCATGCTCGTTCAATTGGGCCCTACTCGCTTGTTACTCAACAACCTTTGGGTGGTAAAGCTCAAATGGGAGGTCAGCGATTTGGAGAGATGGAGGTGTGGGCACTTGAAGCTTATGGAGCGGCTCACGTTCTCCAAGAGATACTCACTGTCAAATCTGATGATGTGCTAGGACGCACAAGGATTTATGAATCGATTGTTAAGGGAGAAAACCTCCTAGAAGCAGGAACACCTGAGTCTTTCAATGTCTTGATCAATGAGATGAAAGGCCTGGGATTAGATGTACGCCCATTAACTGTAGAAGAAGAATAAGGAGTGAGTGAATGTTTGATGACGATTCACGTGAAAAACGATTTGATAAATTAAAAATTGGTATCGCCTCTGATACTGTTATTCGTGACAAGTGGTCGCGTGGTGAGATCAAAAAACCAGAAACGATCAACTACCGTACATTTAAACCCGAAAAAGGTGGTCTTTTCTGCGAAAAGATTTTTGGTCCTACAAAGGACTGGGAATGTGCTTGCGGAAAGTATAAAAAAATCAAACACAAAGGCATTGTGTGCGATCGCTGTGGTGTTGAGGTCACTCTTTCTAAAGTGCGAAGAGAGCGAATGGCTCACGTTGAGTTAGCCGTTCCTGTTGTGCATATTTGGTTTTTTAAGACCATGCCTTCTCGCATTGGGAATGTGTTAGGAATGTCCGCATCAGATCTTGAGAGAATCATTTATTATGAAGAATATGTCGTCATTGATTCTGGGCAAACAGATCTTGAAAGAAAGCAGCTGCTCAATGATACAGAATATAGAGAGGCTGTAGAACAGTGGGGAAGAGAGAGCTTCAATGCCAAAATGGGTGGAGAGGCGATTGCAGAGCTTTTGCACACAGAAGATCTCACCGCTGTATTGCTCGATCTTAAGGAGAAGTTACGACGTACTAAATCACAACAAGCGCGCATGAAGCTGGCCAAGCGGCTTAAAATCGTAGAGGGATTTGTAAATTCTGCGAGTAAACCTGAGTGGATGGTTCTTAAATCTGTCCCGGTGATACCCCCAGATTTACGCCCTTTGGTCCCTCTTGACGGAGGACGTTTTGCAACATCTGACTTAAACGATTTATATCGACGAGTCATTAACAGAAACAACCGATTAAAAGCGATTTTACGCCTCAAAACGCCAGAGGTGATTGTACGTAACGAAAAAAGGATGTTGCAAGAAGCTGTTGATGCCCTTTTTGATAATGGACGTCATGGCCATCCTGTCATGGGCGCGGGAAATAGACCTCTTAAATCTCTTTCGGAGATGCTTAAAGGGAAGAGTGGACGTTTCCGTCAAAACCTTCTAGGAAAACGGGTGGATTACTCCGGTCGTTCAGTGATTATTGTGGGTCCAGAGCTGAAATTTAATCAGTGTGGTCTCCCTAAGGCGATGGCTTTAGAGTTATTTGAACCTTTTATTGTAAAACGTCTAAAAGATTTGGGGTATGTATACACCATCCGATCTGCCAAAAAAATGATTCAGAGAGGAGCAGAAGAGGTTTGGGACGTACTCGAAGAAATTATTAAGGGACACCCCGTGATGCTAAACCGTGCTCCTACGTTGCACAGGTTAGGTATTCAAGCATTTGAGCCTGTGCTGATCGAAGGAAAGGCGATCCGTATACACCCTCTTGTCTGTTCTGCATTTAATGCCGACTTTGATGGTGACCAAATGGCCGTGCACGTTCCACTTTCTGTGGAAGCTCAGATTGAGGTCAAGATCTTGATGATGGCTCCCGACAATATTTTCTTGCCATCTTCGGGTAAGCCTGTCGCGATTCCTTCTAAGGATATGACACTTGGGCTTTACTATCTCATGGCTGATCCTATTTATTTCCCAGAAGATTTTGGTAAGAAAACTAAAATTTTTAGAAGTTCTGAAGAAGTTTTATTTGCACTCAGCGCTGCAGATAATATGATGGATTTTGAAAAGCACGATCGGCGTGAAAACTATGGTCGAGGGATTCATATCCATGAGAAGATCAAAGTAAGAATCGATGGGCAAATCATCGAAACAACCCCAGGTCGTGTTCTTTTTAACACAATTGTTCCAAAGCAGCTCGGTTTCCAAAACTACAGCATGCCCAGCAAGCGGATGAGTGAACTCATCTTAGAGTGCTATAAAAAAGCTGGTTTAGAAGCGACAGTTAAATTCTTAGACGACCTGAAAGATCTTGGTTTTTCTCAATCGACAAAAGCTGCGATTTCGATGGGAATTAAAGACATTCGCATCCCCGAAGCAAAAGCTGCTGTGATTACTGAAGCCCATAAAAAAGTAGCTATAGTTAAAAAGCAATATGAAGATGGGATTATCACAGATGGTGAACGAGGATCTAAAACTATTAGTGTTTGGACAGAAGTTTCGGATCATCTCTCTGAAGCTCTTTATCATGAGATTACTAAGGTGGATCATGCTAAGCACAATCCTCTCTTTTTGATGATTGATTCAGGTGCTCGAGGAAATAAATCTCAGTTGAAGCAGTTAGGAGCGCTACGGGGTTTGATGGCTAAACCGACAGGTGAGATTATTGAGTCTCCGATTACATCTAACTTCC
>JAJACO010000185.1 GCA_022601475.1 Chlamydiales bacterium | reverse complement strand
TTATGCGACATAAACGCAGCCTAGCACTTTGTCGAACAAGGCTTGAGATTAAAAAATCATTTGATTCTGCCTATTCTGCCCGCCGTCAGGCGGATCCTGTTAATTTGAGATTCAAGTTGATAAACATCTTACTTCCAAAATCTAAAACCAGAAATTCAGATTATTATTTAATGATTGTATTTAATTAATTTTTAATGTTAGAATAGCCCTTTGTTTTATTTAGGATGTTTATGTGTTCTGCTGATTTTAATCCTTCAAAACGCTCTAATATGATGAGTTGCCATCCTCCGAGTGTTCAAGGGTTTGATGGAGTTTTTCAAGATTTTTATTTGTTAAGAAATGTTTTAAAATATTTATCGCTTGTCAATGTCATACACAATTGCTCTCTAGTTTCTAAGGATTGGAATGTTGTAACAAAATCTCAGAAGTTATTAAAGAGAAAATTCAAAGAAATTTCATCTTTTAAGATGCTGGATATTCTCGATGTGATTGCATCTAAGAGTTTGGTGGGAAACCAAAGTTTAGTAAATGTTATTTTTAATGCGACCTCTATTGAGCGTTTGATACATCAAAAATCTAAAGCATTTGTTGGAAATGACTTTGATCCTGAAGCACAAACTGTAAAAGTTGAAGGACAAGATTGGACGATCCACGCTGTAAGGAAAGGAAATGCGCTCGGTATAGCATTGTTATCTGGCAACCTAAAAATGATTCAAATGTTTGTGCAAGCAGAAAATTTTGATTCTGAAAGTATAAATTCCGAAATCCCAATAAAAGCTCAATCAGAGTTGTCGCTTCAAGCTTATTCTAGTAGACCAACAGATTGGAATCTTCTGTCCCAAAGTTATGAGTGGAAACATAAATTTAAATCGTTCATTGCAATTTTAACCCCTCTTCACCTAGCTGTATCTACCGGTTGTATAAAGGTGATAAAACTATTACTTGAACAGCCCAACGTAAAACTAGATGTACATTCGATCAATGTTGCAATTGCTGAGGGGCATTTTGAGATTGCTCAGCAATTGATTGAGAGATATACGCAAGAGAATTTAAATCTGACGGATGCGGATTTATATACTTCGCTTTGTTGGGCAGCCTATAAGGGAAATGAGCTATTAGTCGAAATAATTCTTGGATTACAGATTGGAAATATTGAAAATATCATTACTGCAAATATGAAGGAACACATAACTTTTGGATATACGGAGCGTTGGAATAGAATTGATCTCGACCCAGGCATGCAAAAGGCACTTATAGTACCGCTGCCCTGTCATGTATTACAAGCAGCATCCATGTCCGGTAATGTAGGCTTATTTGAAATGTTACTAGAAAAATTTAATTCAGAACAGTTGTCTCTCGATATAAAGCAAAAAATAGTCTTATCTGCTCTTGTACTCTCTATTAAATATAAAAATAATCAAATAAGAGATCTGATTTGTGAAACAAATCCGGGAATTCTTGATCAGCTTATCCAGTATTCTGTGGACAGAGATAGCGAACTCAGGTCTTTTGCTTATGTATCCAATGTTTTCTTATGTGAAGGGATATACGAGGATCAAATTTTCTTGGAGAAAATCATTTCTATTTTACAAAAATCAAGTGTTGATTCTAAAGAAAAATTTATATTGCTTGCTCTTCGAAAAGCCATAAGATATGGCAGCGATGCTGTTATTAACCTTTGTATTGATAACCTAAACTTAGACAAAGTTTTAGGCATCCCTTTCTGTTCGCCAAACGAGGGTGGACCGAGGTTCATCGTTCAGAATCCACTAAGCATCTCCCTGATTCAAAAAAGCCCCCTTCTATTTAAAATGTTTCTTGCTCATGTGCAAGGCATGAATATTGATCACAAAGATCAAATATGTACAGATGCTTTCCTCGATGTTATTAAAACAGATAATATAAAAGCTGTTGAAACTTGCTTGAGTATATTGAATGCAAATCAATTAAATGGGGTGGATGATATGGGAAACCACGCTTTACATCTTATATTAACCCAACAAAATGATGAAATATTGAATCTATTATTGACTTATCCCTATCTGGATGTCCTAAAAAGAGATCAAAGCAATCAGACACCCATACATCTTGCTATGAAACTACAAAAACCTCTGTGGGTATTGAATCGGATGTTAGAAAAAGTGCCACCCCACCTGCAATATGAAGTATCACAGGAGTTGACGGCTTATTCAAACACTTTAGCATTAGGCATCTATGCGCCGTTCGGCCCATATAAATAGCGCAAATTTGCTGTAGTACTCATTTATCGATGACTGATCGGGCATTCGCAGAGGTGTTTTGGATTGGGACGGCGGCATTGGATGCAACGGAGCATTTCATTTGTATAAAATACGCCTCCTTGATCAACGAGCAAAGCCTCCAACTCAAAAGATCCTTCATTTGCATGGATCAAGATTGTGGAATCGGTCACCTCAATTTGTTCGGGTGTGCAGTAGTATTTTTCATCGATATTTGCAAAAACGGTTGTGGATGAAAGTAGTACAAGCAAGAAGAGGGTTGATAAACATTTCATTATTCACTCCTTTGTCATTAAAAGCATTAACAAAAATTTAATGATACATTAGGAACGCTTTGAATGAAAGCAAAAAAAGGGTGTGTTAAAAAATCTTAAGTTTTTCAACACACCAAAAAAATCTCAAGAGGCTTCTTGATTAAGTCCGCAGCAACGTTTGTATTTTTTGCCACTCTTGCAGGGGCAGAGGTCGTTGCGTCCTGCTTTGGGCGGCGCGCTGACTGGCAAAATGGTCGGTTTTTGTGGGGCTTTATCTTGTTGAGTTGAAGCTTCTTGAGGGGGCATTCCATCAAAGATCATTCGATTCGTTTCTAGGGTAATTTGGCCAAAAAGATCTTCGAATAGACCTGGATGTGTTGCAGAGATTTCGATTTTAAATAAATTGCGTGCAGTTTCGAGGTGTAGGTTGCGCGTGAGTTCATGGAAGAGTTCAAACGCTTCGTGTTTAAACTCAAGCAATGGATCGCGTTGGGCGACAGTGCGCAAACTCACCTCGGAGCGAAGGTGGTCCATGGTGAGAAGGTGCTCTTGCCAAAGTTCATCCACTTTTTGGGTCATCACTGAGCGCAAAGCATCTTGACCTATCTGGGCATTTGAGTGATCTTTTTGTCCTTTGGAAATTTCGTGCGCGTATTTTTGCTCAAAAGCCTCTACAATTTTGTGAGTCGCGAGCTGTTCAAGATCTTCGGATGAGGAGTGATCATCATCAAAAAAGCCTTCTTCGAAGTTCACTGGGAAAAGAGACATGAGTTGTTGGCGGTACCCTTCCGAATTCCAGCCACCGGCGATTGATCTTGAGGAGAAGTGGTCTGCAGCGAGCATTTCACAAACCTGAAATAGTAAATTGCGCGCATTGGGAAGCAAATCTTCGCTATGCAGAATATCATTGCGAAAGCTATAAATTTCGTGCCGTTGCTTGTTCATCACATCGTCATATTCAAGTGTGTGTTTGCGGATGGTATAATTGCGACTCTCCACTCTTTTTTGGGCTGTTTCAATGGAGCGGTTGAGAATGTTCGCAGAAATGGGTTCTCCCTCAGGGGGGCGGAAGCGTTGAATGAGAGCGTTGAGCTTGGGAGAGGCAAAGAGGCGCATCAGTTCATCTTCAAATGAGATGAAAAATTTAGAAGAACCCGGATCGCCAAGACGCGCACTCCGTCCACGTAGCTGTCTATCAATACGACGTGATTGATGGCGTGTGGTTCCAATGACGTGCAGGCCGCCGAGATTGGCAACGTCGGTTTTCAATTTAATATCGGTTCCTCGTCCTGCCATATTGGTAGAAACAGTCACAGCTCCATGATTTCCAGCTTCTGCGATGATTTCGGCTTCTTGACCGTGGTGTTTGGCGTTTAAAACGGTGTGTTCGATCTGATTTTGACGCAGAATACGGGCCAGTTTTTCAGAAACTTCTACAGACTCGGTCCCCAATAGAATAGGCCTACCCTTGGCGTGAATTTCTTGAATTTCCTTAAGAATTGCTGCGTACTTTTCTCGCTCTGTCATGTAGATTTCATCGTTAAAATCTTCCCGTTTACAGTCTTTATAGGTAGGGATTTGAAGCACTTCGAGCTTATAAATTTCTTTGAGTTCACCCGCCTCTGTGATCGCTGTACCGCTCATGCCAGCGAGTTTTGTGTACATTCTAAAATAGTTTTGCAGGGTGATTGTGGCATATGTTTGCGTTTCGCGTTGGATTTCTACTCCCTCTTTGGCTTCAATCGCTTGGTGCAAACCATCCGAAAAGCGTCGCCCTGGCTGTGGACGTCCGGTGTTTTCGTCGATGATCACAATTTTGTTTTGATCGATGATGTAATCGATATTTTTTTCCATTAAGAGATGAGCACGCAGCAGTTGACGCAGGTTGTGCGCCCGCTCTTTGCGCTTCGCATCCGCTTCGTTGAGCTGCAGCTTGTATTCGAGTTTTTGCTCTTCATCAAGCTCTGAATTGGCATCGATTTGTGCGTATTCATGTCCCAAATCGAGCATCACAAAATCGTCGGACGATCCTTCACTCACCTCTTCCCACGTATGGATCCCTTTATCGGAGAGTTCAAATTCATTCCCTTTTTCATCCACTACCATGTAGAGTTCGGCGAGTGAATCGATTTTTTCTTGCTTGTTTTGGTCGGAGTGATAGTACACGTCCCACTTGTCAATTTCAGTGCGTAGGTCGGGGTTTTCTCTTGCTAGGCGAAGCACTTTATTGTGCGGCATTCCTTTGCTGACAAGCCATAATCTGCGGCAAGCGTTTTTTAGAACTTCGAACTCTTTTTTGTCCTTTGGTAGCTCTTCTGCATGAAAGTAGGGTTCGAGTTTTTTGCGCGCTTCTGTAGAGATTTGAGCGCAGAGATCGCGTTGCATTTTGACAAGACGAGCAGCTCCTTCTTGGAGCTCTGAGTACATCTGAAAGCTTTTGGGTGTTGGGCCTGAAATAATCAGCGGCGTACGCGCCTCATCAATGAGGACCGAATCTACCTCATCAATAATCGCAAAATAATAGCCTCGTTGCACCTGTTCTAGATGAGAATTGGCCATTGAGTTATCGCGAAGATAATCAAAGCCAAATTCTGAAGCTGTTCCGTAAACAACATCACACTGATAGATTTCTTTGCGTAGATGTTGAGGTGTATCATTTGTTAAAACACCTGTTTTAAGATCGAGCCAGCGCAAAAGCGTTCCAACCCAATCACAATCTCGCTGACAGAGATAGTCATTGACAGTCACGAGGTGGACAGATTCTCCAGAAAGTGCGTTAAGATAGAGGGGTAGGGTGGCTGTGAGAGTTTTTCCTTCTCCTGTCTGCATCTCGGCGATGTATCCTTTGTGGAGTGAAATGGCACCCACAATTTGCACATCGTAGGGGATCATATCCCATTTTTGATCGTATCCAGATACGTGAATTTCTGTGCCCCATAATCTGCGGCACGCAGCTTTTACAACGCCATACGCTTCGGGTAAAAGATCATCTAGAGACTCGCCTTCCTGAAATCTTTTTTTGAATTCTGCTGTTTTGGCTTTGAGCTGCTCATCGGAGAGAGCTTGAAATTTGTCGTCCCAGGCGTTGACCTCGGTCACGAGCTTGCGTAGGAGACGGAGATGACGTTCTTGAGAAGTGCCAAAAAATTTTTTTAAAAAACCAAACATGCGCGAACCTTAAAACTGGTATGATAAGAACAAATTATACCTCTTTAGGAGGAATAAAGCAATTCTTGAGCTCAGTTTGATGTCATTTTCTAGGCGCCCCTGCAGGTGAGTGTCGCTTAGGCGACAAGAGCTCGGCCCAGTAATTGGTTATTTAAAGGAATTTTTTTACGTAAATGCCGAAGCATCTGCTGACGTCTGGCACGCGTCTTAGAATCTTTGTCATTTTTAGCGAGCGAGAGTTGGATTCGGTACGCTTTGTCAAAATCTCCCTGACGTGCACAACAGGCACTTAAGATCTCCCAAGAGGTGGGATCATTTTTCAATTTCAGGGCTCTATAGGCAAAACTCAGTCCCTGTTCGTCGTTGAGTGTTTTGCTAAGACCCACTCCAAACATCCAAGCAAGGGCGCGGTAGCCGTGCGGATAAGAAGGGAATTTCTGAATTAAACGTAAATAGGTTTGTTCCGCCTCCTGCCATTTTTCTTGACCTTCTAAACTAAATCCATAAAAAACCTGAATTTGTGGATCTTCTTGTTGCTCCTGGAGTACTTGAGCAAAGTAATTTTGGGCAAAAGAGTATTTTTTTGTTTTAAGAGCGTTCACACCAGCTTTTTGCATCAACTGAGGGTGCTTGGCGCCCCACGCTTCTCCGGATTGGTAGATAAGAAGCGCTTTTTGAAAGTGTCCTCTCTCTTCTAAGCAAGCTCCCAGCTCTAAAGTTGACTCGAGATCGCTCGAATCTTTATCGAGTAATTTGCGGAAGATTTTTTCTGCTTCAGCCAAGTTGCCAAGACGTCTGTAGGCGTGTCCAATTTGGATGTACAGATGATGATTTTTTGTTCCTAATTTAAGGGCAAATGTATACATCTCAATGGCATCTTGAAACCGTTTTTGGGCGCAAAGAGCATCTCCTGCAAGAGCTACAAGTTCGCCATTTTGGGTAGATACAATCCAAGGATGGAGTAGATTTAAGCAATGGTCGGAAAAACCAGCCTGATGCAAAGCAGATCCGAGAGCTAAAAGGTCGGTTTCTCCTCTTAAAATTGGGACGCATAAGCTAAACGAATCGACCGCATCTTTTGCTCGATTAAGAGCTAGGAGCAATTTTCCTTTTTCAAGATGAAAAAGTAGCTCTTCTGGGTAACGCTCTAGCGCTTGCTTGACACATTCAAATCCTTCTTTTAACTCGCCGAGTCCCCGGAGAATTTGAATTTCATACAAAGCGAGTTGTTTGGTCTTTTGTTTCTTTAAATTGAGATGGTTAAGTTCGTGTTGAGCTTTTTCAAAGTGTTGGAGTGAGAGGTGTTGTTCGATGCGTTTGATGCGCTCTCGTACAGAATTTGAAGACAAGCGGTCAGCAAACACCCAATCCCGAATTGAGAGAAATACGACGCACGCTAAAACTGAAATTATAATTGCAACAAACACAGTACTAAATTAATACACACAGACTCTCACATACCAATTTAGTAAATTTAAATAAACTGTTAAATCTAATTTTCTAGAGATTGCCCGAAAAGACACAGAGTTTCAATGTGTTGCGCAGAATTTTTTATTAGATCATCTGCGAATTGAATCGCAGAAGTTTCAAAAAGCAAGAGGATGGATGAGCCTCCAAATGAGAAAAAACCTTTTTCATCCCCTTTTTGGTAGGTTTGATTGGGAATATAGGTCTGGTGGATGGAGCCTACATTTGTGGCGCCCACTTCAATGAACAGAACCTTGCCATGCCTTTCGGTTTCTAAGGATGTGATCACTCGCTTATTTTCAGAAAAGATTTCTAAATTTTGTTGAAGAGCAATAGGGTTAACAGAATAGAGCGGTCCATTGATTAATCTGGGCGCACTTGGGGTGCAGGTGAGGGGAAAGTGAAATCTATGATAATCGCTTGGGCAAAGACGGGCAATGACAAGTGCTCCTTTAGCGTACTTGTTGGCTAAATCTGCATTGCCGATGAGTTTTTTTAATGAAAACTTTTTGCCTTTGATCACAAAGCCGTCGACTGTTTCACAATTTGGGTAGACCAAATACCGTCCATCAGCAGGCAAAATAGCCCCGGAGCTGATTGGACGCGCTTGTTTTTTTAGTTTACGCACAAAAAAAGCATTAAAAGAGGTAAAGCTTGTTGCTGGTTCTGCGAACTCTTCAGTTTTCACCCCATATTTTTGAATAAAAGGAGCGATTTTATGGCGCGTCCACCGAGTGGATTGCCACCATCCAAAAAGCTGAGAAAAAAAAGGAATATGGGCGATGATGTTTGTAAAAAAACGTCCTAAAGCACTTCCGTATAAAAAATGGAGTGTTTTTTCGTAGTAAACACGCTCTTGTTTTTTTTCTCCGGTCTGCCTGTCAATGTAGTAAATTTTTTTTTTCATGAATGAATGATATTAGAGGGCGGTTATTTTTCTGTCAAAAAGGGGCCTAGCGTTATTCCTCATGACCTGCAGTTCCAAACTTTAACGAGAGACTTTTTTGCTGATCTATTAACAGGATGGACAAAATCCGCCTGATGGCGGGGAGGATAGGCAGGATAGAATGATTTGCTAATCTCAAGCCTTGTTTGACAAAGTGGTAGGCTGCGTTTATGTCGCGTAAGCGACATTATGAACCAAGAAAATTCTTCTTCTGAAAAAGGATTTCTTTAAAGAGCTGTCCAAAAAAAATCCCTTTTTCAGAAGAAGAATCTTCTTGGTTCATAGTGCCTTTCAGGCAAACGCAGTTGCATATCCGTTCAGTATAGCAGATCAAATTTAAAATGATATAAGAGTTGTGCTAGATTTCAAAGTCAGAATAAGTTCGGAGTTTGACCTCGATAACTGATTTCAAACCTCATATAATCAAAGATCATTTTATTTTGCCTATCCTCCCCGCCGTGAGGCGGATCCTGCCCATCATGTTAGTAGAATCATTAGGTGGAGATTTTAAACAAAAATTTTTTAATACACAATCCAAAGTTCAGGTTTTTAGGATCAACAAAAAAGGAGATTTTAATTATAATATTTTTTCTTAGCAGGAAGTTTAGATGGAATTTGTACACAAACCTTATCAGTCTGAAGAGACCATTGCTGCCATCTCCACACCGCCCGGGGAGGGGGGGATCAGTATTATTCGCCTCTCGGGGAAGTGCGCTCTTGAGATCGCGTCTAAGCTCTTTTCTGGGAATGTTTACGCTTATCCCACCCACACAGCTCACTTAGGCACTCTTTCGGATCTTGAGGGAAATGTATTAGATCAGGCTCTTTTGCTTGTGATGCTGGGTCCCAAATCCTACACGGGCGAAGATACAGTGGAGCTACAGTGTCATGGAGGAATGATCGCCTCAAGAAAAGTGTTAGAGGCGTGTATTGATGCGGGCGCGCGCGCAGCGAGTGGTGGAGAATTTACATTCAAGGCGTTTATGAATGGAAAGCTCGATCTTGCACAAGCAGAAGCTGTCCAACAATTGATTGGAGCTAAAAATGAACAAGCTTTTTCTACTGCACAAACGCATCTACAAGGCGCTCTTTCAAAAAAAATTCTCTTATTTCAAAACCAATTGATTCATATAGCTGCAATTTTAGAGGCGTGGGTGGATTTTCCGGAAGAGGGAATTGAGTTTTGCTCACAGCAAGAATTGATCGACGATTTGCGAGCTGTGCAGCAGCAAATTGAGGAATTGCTTAGCACTTATCACGATGGCAAAAAGCTCGATGCAGGGATTCAACTCTGTATTGTAGGCGCTCCTAATGTAGGTAAATCCTCCTTGATGAATGCGCTGTTAGATCAAGAGCGAGCGATTGTGACACCGATTGCGGGGACAACGCGCGATCTGCTCAGCGAAGAGCTCACTTTAAATGGGTTGCATTTTAGGCTAACAGATACGGCTGGAATTCGAGAAACAGATGAAGTGATAGAGCTGGAGGGAATCAAGCGCTCCAAAGCGGTAATGGAAAGCGCTGATTTGATTCTTCTTGTGATGGATGCGACCCAAGCAGTGAAAGAGACAGAGCAAGCGCTATTCACCTCTTTGCCTCAGCACAAAACAATCGCTTTATGGAATAAAGTCGATGTGTCTGAACACTCTATTTGTGCAACTCCCTTTCCTATTGAGCTTAAAATTTCGGCTAAACAGCGCCAGGGGTTAGATGATTTAAAAAACAAAATTAACCAGATCATCTGGACAAATGGAGCGCCACCTAAGGATCAATTAATCATCACAGGTGTGCGACATAATCGCTGCCTCTATGAGGCTGCGGAGTATCTTAATCGAGTGGTTGTGGGTTTAGAGGCGGGAGAGTCGCCAGAATTTTTAACGCTCGATCTAAGATCTGCGCTTGTTG
Organism: Chlamydiales bacterium; assembly: GCA_022601475.1. Lineage (GTDB taxonomy): Bacteria > Chlamydiota > Chlamydiia > Chlamydiales > JAAKFR01 > JAJACO01. The sequence continues at coordinate 758 of JAJACO010000185.1, read as the reverse complement.
AGCTCGGCTCGATCATTGGCAACAATATTACAGAAGATATACTCTCGTCTATTTTCTCCCAATTTTGTATCGGTAAATGAGCAGATCAGAACGAGCAACAATTGTTAAACAGATACTCGATGAGTATTTCCCAAATCCACCTATTTCTTTGGAACACAAGGATCCCTACACCTTATTGATTGCAGTTGTTCTATCTGCGCAATCAACAGATGCAGGAGTCAATAAGGTGACACCCATTCTTTTTGCTCAAGCTTCTACGCCTGCAGAGATGGCAAGACTCGATGTAGAAACAATTCGAGAAATTATAAAGCCTTGCGGTCTTTCCCCAAAGAAATCCAAAGCGATCAAAACCCTCTCTCAAATTTTACTGGAAAAACATGGGGGCCAGGTGCCTCAAACATTCGAAGAACTAGAGGCGCTCCCGGGAGTGGGGCATAAAACAGCGTCTGTTGTACTGTCTCAAGCTTTTCAAATTCCTGCATTTCCTGTGGATACACATATTTTTCGCACAGCAAGAAGGTGGGGCTTGTCGACAGGAAAAAGCGTGGAGGCTGTAGAAAAGGATCTAAAAAAACTTTTTAAAAAAGAAGATTGGATCAACTTGCATCTGCAAATGATTTATTATGCGCGGCAATTTTGTCCTGCTAAGGGACATGTGGTTGGAGAGTGTCCCATTTGTTCACGAGTGTATTGAGTAATTCTGTGTACACAAAATATGTACATATGCCAAAACGATACCAAGCTTGAGTTATGCAACG
>JAJACO010000184.1 GCA_022601475.1 Chlamydiales bacterium | reverse complement strand
CTAACAGGATCCGTCTGACAGCGGGCAGGATAAGTAGTAAAGATTATACCCATTATGAAGACACTGCGTTTGCCTGAAAGACGATAGTGAACAAGACTTGAGATTAAAAAATCATTTTATTCTGCCTATCCTACCCGCCGTCAGGCGGATCCTGCCTATCTTGTTAGTTTTCATGGAGATTTTCGAGAAAAATGGTCCTGTACTGAGGATTAAAGTAGAACACCATTCTCCTCGCTCACAGCCCGCGGTTTAGCGTTGCTGAAATTTTAATTTTTGGAGTAGGATGCGTATATCTTCATCACAAATCATTGTGTATGCATGCTAGAGAAATTTCTCCGCCCCTATTACCAATCTCTATTTGTCAATCCACTCTCTCATCAATTACTTCGCTTTCCCCGTATTACCCCCTCTCTTATCACACTTCTCTCTTGTTGTTTAGGGCTGCTTGCAGCTCTCTTTATTGCTCTTCACGCTCCTTATTTTGCGCTCTTGTTTTTGGTGCTCTCCGGGTTTTGTGACACACTGGATGGCACTCTCGCTCGTGTAGGGAAAAAATGTTCTGATCTAGGCACTACCTGCGATATCCTTTCCGATCGGATTGTAGAAGGAGCTTTGATCCTGGGATTTTATCTAGCTGATCCCCACTCACGCGCTTTAATCTGCATCATGCTGTTATTTAGCATTTTGATCTGTATCACATCCTTTTTAGTGGTGGGTATTTTTTCTGAAAATACCTCTTCAAAAGGCTTTCACTATAGCCCTGGTCTCATCGAAAGGGCCGAGGCATTTGTATTTTTTAGCGCTCTGATTCTCTTTCCGCAGATCTTTTCACTCCTAGGGTGGCTGTTTATCTCACTTGTTTTCCTGACAGCCTTTGTCCGTTTGTATCAATTTTCAATCCGACAATTGCGTTAATTAAGCCTAATACGTAAGATCGGAATTTCTTCAAAAAAACATATAGACACCATGGCTGAGCGCCCTTTAGACTGTACAGAATGTAAAAAGCCCCTTGCTGTGATGTATACAGAAATTGTGGGTGAAAAAATCACACACACCGTCATGTGTGCCGACTGCCCCCATTTAGAAAGACGTCTTTATGGCACAATCAAGCAAAAAGTTGTGGGAACAGCTAAGGTTGAAACCTCACTGGCCTGTGGCAATTGTGGCACATCGCTAGAAGCCATCCGCATGGGACATCCATTTGGATGTAATGAGTGCTATGAGGTTTTTGCAGATGTGTTGATCGATTTTTTATTAAAAGAAAAGCGCATCTCACGACACTTCTCCTCCAACAAACATACACAGCCTCTTCATATTGGAAGAGCTCCTGGTGAAACCTCTGAAATCAGCCCCACGTTGCGGCTGATTGCGCTTAATGAAGCGTTGGATGAGACACTGATTCGAGAAGATTACGAGCAGGCTGCCCTGCTACGCGACCAAATCCAAGCCTTAAAAGAGAAAAATGAGCATGAAGGGAAAAAGTGATGCCCACCCAATCTATCAGTTAAAAAATCCTTGGGAGGGGCACTCTCATAATGTGTGGCTCGCCTCTACGTTATCTGTAGCGCGTAATTTAGAAAAATTTAAGTTCCCCTCAAAACTTGATAAGGTACGAGAGCAACAGGTACTCTCTTTAATTCATGAAAGCTTAGTCAACTCTGCTGAACTGAAAGAACCCCAATTATACCGCTCCGAAGATCTGGGCCCTTTGCAAAAAGAATTTTTGCTAGAACATTTTTTGATCCCGGATGGCTTTCATCAAGCACATGCAGGTGAAGGATTTGTCCTCGATGAAAAAGGAGACTTTCTAGCTGTACTCAATCTCAATGATCATCTACAGCTTAACATCATCGATACACAGCAAGAGCTTGAAAAATCGTGGAATAAATTAGTGAGAGTTGAAGGACATTTAAGTAAAAAGCTCAACTTTGCCTTTAATCCTCGCTTTGGTTTTTTAACAGCAGATCCCAGACAGATAGGAACAGCGCTCACTGTCACACTCTATTTACATATCCCGGCGATCATCCACACAGGAGAATTAGCAGAACTTTTAGAGAAAGAGCGCGAAGAGGAGGTCGAAGCTGTTGGATTGCAAGGTAAACCCAACGAGATGATCGGAGATATTTTAGTTGCACACAACATCTGCACAGTGGGTTTGACAGAAGAGTATCTGCTCACAACCATGCGCATGTGGGCAACACGTGCTGTTGTAACAGAAATTAGCCTGCGCAAAAAGCTGATGGAAAATAAAAATGAACAACTCATTAACAAGGTGACGCGCGCACTTGGATTACTCACTCACTCCTATCAATTGGAAACAATCGAAGCTTTAAATGCGTTGAGTTTAGTAAAACTGGGTATAGAAATCGGTTGGATCCGCGCCCCTGAAGGGCTAAATATGAATGCAATGTTGTTTAATTGTAGACGTGCACATTTAATGAATGTGCTCGAAGGGAATGTTGAAATTCCCGATCTTCCTCGTAAAAGAGCTGAGTATTTACACTCCATAGCGAGCCAGCTCTCTCTTGCTATCTAAAATTGTGTGGATAGGAGTGACATACCAAAATTTAGGCAGCTTCAGAAAGCGTGGCGCCTTTTAGTATGCCCCCTTGTTTATACGAGAGATAAACAACGCTCAGAATATGCGGAAGCACAACAGGCACCAATAAATAATCTATAACGGACCAGATCATTTTTACATCGGCGATACTGCCTAAAAAAACTAAAACACCCGTCGCTGCAAAATAGACGCTCCGCGCCCGACTTTTAGTTAAATAGATGTAACATTGACTGCCATTAAAGCTATTACCCAAAATTGTTCCAAAGGCAAAAAGTAAGGCGCTGAGAGTGACAACAACAAGCCCAATTGTTGAGAAATATGACTGAAATGAATAAGCGACCATATTAATGCCGAGCGGAAGATCAGGATTGAGCCAAGACTCTGTCATCAAAGCCACCAAACTCGATAAAATACAAATCAAGCCGGCGGAATAGGTTGCAATCATTGCTAAAACACCTTGGTCTACAGCTCCATTTGTCTCTGCCATAGAGTGCGGGATTGTTTGAGTGCCTACACCTGCCTCATTCGATTGTAAGCCCTTAAACATTCCCCAACGCAAAGCAGACATCACACCCCCAATCACAACTCCAGTGCCAAATGCTTTGGGTGTAAATGCCGACTCCACAATCATCTGAATAATGGTGGGTAGCTTTTCAGCATTCGCCACAATGATCCATAAAGCTCCACCTACGTAAAGCAAAAACATGACAGGAACAAGCTTTGCAGAAACACTCGATACACGCTTAATTCCTCCCAAAAGCAGAAGAGTGACACAGATTGCTAAAAAAACACCTGTAGCCCAAGGGGGTATTTGGAAGCCCCCCAAAGCAGGAGCACTCAAAATAGACCCTAACTGATTTGCCTGCGCCGCTGACCAGCCCAGCATGAGTAATACAGTAAAAAAAGCGTACCACTTTGCCACAATCGGGCTAATCTCCTCTTGCAAATACTGCATAGGTCCGCCAGATATTCCTTTAACAGGATGTGTTTTGCGGTAAGATAGCGCAAAAGTCACCTCTGTAAAATTAACAGCTGCCCCCAAAAGTGTCGCAAGTAAAAATCCCAAAACAGCGCCCGGCCCACCCATATAAATAGCGATCACAGGAGAGACAATTGTTGAAATTCCAATGGTTGTAGACATCGCCGTAAAAAGAGCCCTATGCGCGCCGATTGTCGCAGGCCCCTCTTGCTTCTTTTTTCTACCAAGCATTAAAGAAAAAAATAGATAGACCATTTGAGGAATTTTGCGAAATTGCACAAAGCGCGTCTTAAAAGTGAGCAGTAAACTGGCTCCTAAGACGATAGGCATTGAAACAAAAAGTAAAAAATCTCCTATAGACCGAAGGATATCCATTTAAACACTATCTACTTTGTTATGGAAGAAACAATTATAGCATTTAGAGACTTAAAACCCAAGTGGATGCTCGTTATGATAAATATTTGCGACACAACTTAAAATTTTAAATTAGCGCGAACTTCGGGTTTATTGATTGCAAATCATTT
>JAJACO010000183.1 GCA_022601475.1 Chlamydiales bacterium | reverse complement strand
CTCCTCCTCCAGCGAACTGGCCAGCTTTTTATATCCCAAAGGGTGGAAAATCGCCAATGATCACTTAAAATTGAGTCTTTTACGCATTCGAGGGCGACAGCTTAACAAAGTGATTCAAAGTGGAGGGGCCAGTGCAAAAACAAAGCGGATGTATAAAAAATGTCATACAGAGATGATTCGACGCTGCTCTTTCGGGCTTGCCACCTTCACCTTCACTCTTTTAGGGGTTGCATTTGGGATGGAAATTAGCCGCAACCGCACCAAACGGGGGCTTTTTATGGTATTGGGACTCGCCGCTTTGAGCTTAATTTCTTTTTTTGTAGGCAAAGAGTTTGACCATCTAATTTGGATCGCCTCTTTTCTGTTTTTATTTCCTCACCTTTTAATCATTATCGCATCCACTTGGACTCTGAGACGGGTGAGTAGAGGGATTGAATGAGAATGATTTGGAAACGGTATTTCTTTTTTGAGCAGCTAAAAGTTTTATTCCTCTTTTTGCTCAGTTTTTATTTTCTCTACGTCATGATCGACTACTCCACCCACTCTAAGGTGTTTCAAGGTGCAAAAATCTCTTTTTTTCAGATCATGCTCTACTATTTTTTTCAGTTTTCTAAAAGGGCGGATATTCTCCTCCCATTTGCCCTACTGATCTCCACGATCAAAGTGTTAACAACCTCCAATTTACGTTTAGAGATCATCGCTCTTGCAACAAGTGGAATCTCTTTAAAGCGTCTCCTCAACCCCTTCCTCTTACTTGCGCTTTGCGCAATCGGATTGCTGTATGCAAATTTTCAGTTTTTACAGCCTTTAGCTGTTTCTCGGATCAATGACTTTGAAAATACTCATTTCAAATCCAGCTCAAAAATAAAAGCCAAAGAGCGTGTAAACTCCTTGCAGTTAGAAGACAATACCGTCTTAATCTACCAAAAGTTCGACCGAAAAACAGATGCCTTTTTTGATGTGTATTGGCTAAAAAATTTCGACCAAATCTATAGAATTCAATCATTATACCCTTACGCAAATATTCCTTATGGAAACACAGTTGAAATTCTCAATAGAACAGCTGGTGGAGACATCATAAAAACTGACATGCAGCAACAGATGCATTTTCCCGAGATGCTATTTGATACAAAAACTCTGTTTAGCGCCGTTCACACTCCCCAAGAGCAATCCCTAACACAGCTTATGTACCATCTAAGATGGAAAAAGGTGCGTAAAAAACTCAATCACTTTGAAGCCGCGATCCAAACGTTTTTATTCTACAGACTGACAATTCCCCTTCTCTGTATTTTAGCCGTATTAGCTCCGGCTCCCTATTGCTTACGCTTTGGACGGACTCTTTCTGTATTTATCATCTACGCTTTTTCTGTAGTGGGAATGCTTTCTGTTTTCACAATTGTGAACTCTTCTGTTATTTTAGCAGAGAGTCAGATTCTCCCCCCCCTTTGGGCGATTATACTGCCGCAATTTTGCTTTTTTCTACTGATAGGATACAAATATGTTAAGATCTAGCACGCTTTCAATCGATCTCGATGCAATCCACCATAATATGCTGCAGTTTATTCATACTCAAAAACAAATCATGGTCATGGTCAAAGCAAATGGATATGGAACCGATGCTGTGATTCTCTCAAAATATATTCAAAAGCACCTGCGCGCCCATGTCCCCTTTTTAGGTGTCTCTCACGTTTCAGAAGGGGTGCATTTACGAGAAGCGGGCATTGAGATGCCTATTTTTGTCATCTCATCTCCCCCTTTCTTAGCCGATGCGATTGTAGAGTACAACTTAACTGCCGCTATCAGCTCGATTGAAGAGGTCAATGCTCTTAATCAAGCAGCCCAAAAGCATCAGCAGCGTGTGTCCATTCATCTCTATCTCAATACAGGGATGAATCGATTTGGGACTCAAACAGAGCTTTTAGATAAACTCACCCAAACCATTCAACACTCTTCAAACCTCTATTTAGACGGTGTAATGACCCACTTTATAGGAGCCGACAATCCCGAATTGGATTCTTTGACACACAAACAAATCTCAATATTTCAAAATTTTGTAACTTCATTACCTCAACCTCCCCGTTGGATACACGCTGCTAATTCTGCGGGGGCGACCCGTTTTTCGCTTCCCTTTTGCAATCTCGCGCGCATTGGACTTGGAATCCTGGGATACGGAACGTGCCCCCCCTCGGTTCAGCCTACTCTTACCCTAACTACCACACTCAACTCCATCAATCCCTGTAAAAAGGGAGAGGGTGTGGGGTATAACCATGCCTATAGAATGCCGCATGAAAATGGACGCATTGGCTTAATTCCTTTTGGCTACTACGATGGTTATTCCCGCTCCATGGAAGGGAAGGGGTATGCGATCATTCGAGAGAAAAAAGCGCCTATGATCGGCATTTTTTGTATGGATTTTATCATGCTCGACATCACGCATATCCCCGAAGCTCAAGTGGGAGAACGCGTTGTCTTATTTGACGCCTCCCTTTCGCCTGAAATTGCAGCTGATTTAGAAAAAACAAATGTGCGTGAAATTCTTGTTCGTCTAAGTTCACGTATAAAAAGAAACTGGCTATTTACCCCCAAACCAAAGTTAGAAAATGAAAGCACAAACTCAAAAAGAATATCAAACGCTCTTTAACCTTTCCAAGCAGTGTCGCGTGATCGACAGTATTTCTCAGCTCATAGAGTGGGACCAAGAGACCTATATGCCCGCTCAAGGTTCTGCCATTCGAGCTGAGCAGCTCGAATTTTTAGCTAGTCTAGCGCACCGCGAAAAAACAAGCTCCAAATACCAAAAAGCACTCAACCAGCTCATTGATCTTGAAAGTGGAAAAGTAAAAGGAACAGGTCTCTCTCTGCAGCAAAAAGCTGCTCTTCGAGAGTGGAGACGTGATTTTTTAATTGCGACAGCCCTTCCCAACCGCTTTGTAAAAAACTTTGCAAAACTCTGCTCTGAATCGATGACAGCGTGGGCAACTGCACGTAAAGAAAATAAATTTGCCGATTTTGCCCCCTATCTCGAAAAAATAAT
>JAJACO010000182.1 GCA_022601475.1 Chlamydiales bacterium | reverse complement strand
TTACTAAAGTCTTTCTCTGGAAAAGATGAGGTATTTACCCTTAGCCAAGCACCATTTGGAACAGGAGATAGAGCACACCTTCGCATTGACAAGCTTCTTTTTCCTGTCGGATCAAATGATTCTTTTGAGCCAGTTTATCAAATCTCCTATCAACCAGCGGAGGCAGGAGAAAAAGAAGGAACCACAACAGTAAAAAATTTTAATGGAACTTCTACTGTCCATCATTTTTCAAAAGACTTATTAACCACATCAATACAATACTTTGGAGAGGATGGCGCCCTCAAAAAAGAGAAGGTCTATTCTTGGAACGATAAAAACCGGCTTGCATCCCTAGAGTTAAGAGATGGTAATAAGCAACTTCATCTTCGCAAAAACTATGAGTATGATGAATTTGGGAATCCGATCGTTGAAACGCTTGTTGGAGATTTGGAGGGAGATAGGAAAGAGAATCATTATGTCATTAAAAGGGCATTTTCTCAGGATGGTCGTAACCTTCTCTTGAGGGAGGAAACAGAAAACGGAAAGATTACGACATTTGAATATCTTCCTGAAACAGATCTAATTACACTGAAAATCATTCAGGATCAGAATCATATTGTGATTCGGGAATCATTTCAATATGACGATTGCAACAATCTGATTCAAGAATGCATTGATGATGGACAAGCGCAAAAGAGAATAACCAATTATATCCTTCGACAAGAACAACCCTTTCTTCATATGCCCGAATGGATTGAAGAGAAATATTTGGAAAACGGGCAAGAGAGGTTGCTGAAGCACAAGCATCTAATATATGATCAATGGGGTAATGTCATCGAAGAAAAAATCTATGATGCAAATGGACATTACGCTTATTCCATCCTAAAGGAATATAACGAACGGGGTGACCTGCTTTCAGAAACAAATCCACTTGGGCAAAGACGCACCTTTGTGTATGACAGCCGAGGTCGATGTATTGAAGAAACAAATTTCTCTCGGAATCTCAGGGAAGAAATGAAACATGATACACGCGGTCGACTTGTTGAAGAAAAAACAGTTGGAGAAGATGGGATTCACACTGCTTCATATCAATATGATTTCAATGATAACCTTATTCAAGAAACGGATACCTTTGGCAATGTGTTTCAGTACACTTATGATCCTTTAGTTCAAAAAGTTGCAAGAACAGATTCACCTTCAACTGTGACTGTTGATGGACAAGCTGCTTCTGTTGTCACTTCCTCGATATATGATCCATGGGGAAGAGAAATCTCAGTTATTGATGCCAATGGCAATGCCACACATTATCGTTACAACGTTTATGACTCTCCGGTAGAAATTACGTATCCTAATGGCAGTAAGGAAATCCACCGTTATACAACAGGAGGTCAAAAAGCGAGTTATACAGATCGTGAAGGGTTAACGATCCAATATTCCTACGATATCTTAGATCGAGTGACTTCTGAAGACTATGGCAAAAGCATTGGAAGAAAAAACTATCTTTATGACAGCTTTAATTTTTTGGAAGAAAATGATTTAGAAGGAAATCCAACGCATTATTTTTATGATGGTAGTGGGAGAAAAGTAAGAAAAGAAAAATGCGGCAGAACAACATCATACTCCTATGATCCTCTGGGCAGAGTATGTGACATTTATAAAGATGACCTAAAAATTCATTTTAAAAGAGATCTAGAAAATAAGGTTATTGAAGAGACTAAAACAGACAAAGCAAATACATTACTGTACAAAATAAGTTTTACTTATGACGATGATGGGAATTTAAATAGCATTACACGCTACATTGATGGGAAAGAATCTATCGAATCATTTATTTATGATTCTTTTGGCCGAGAAATCAGTCATCGAGATCCTTTGAATCAGGTAACAAACACCGTTTATGATGAAGATCATGTCAATGAATTAGGGCAAACAGTTCTTCAGATCACAGCAGTTGATCCCCTCAATATTTCTAAAGTTATAACGCAAGATCCCTACTCTAGAGATGTGCAACAAAAAACCCTCAACTGTAAAGGAAGGACCATTTCTTGCTGGGAAAAGATTTATGATCCTTGCGGCAATCTTACTCATTGGAAAGACTATCTTTATGAAGATGAGCAACTAAAGGGTACTCAAATCGCGCATTTTGCTTATACTTCTGATCATGAAATTGAATGTAGTACAAGAGCATTTGGAACTCCCGAAGCAAGAACGACATTTTTCTCGTACACCCCAGGCGGAAAAATTGCAGCAAAAATGCTCCCCGATGGAATTACTCTAGTCCATGCTTATACTCCTCTTGGCTTTCTTGAAACTGTCAACTCGTCTGATGGGAAAATTCGACATCGATTCGCCTATAATAAAAATGGTGATCTTACAAGTATTCGAGACGAAAATGAAAAGATCACGATTCAACGAGAAATCGACCCATTTGGGAATGTTACGCAAGAGGTTTTTTCAAATGGTGTTGATGTCAAAAAAAGCTACGATAATTTTGACCGTACACAAGCACTTCAAATAGAAGGTATAGGTCACATAGCTTATGCTTACGATCCCCTCTATTTAAGGAATGTAAGCCGCTTTTCTAAAGATGGGACGGTACTATATACCCACGATTATGAAGCCTATGACCTTGACGGCAATTTGCTTCTGGAAAGCATGATTAGCAGCTCTGGTCCAATACAGCATCGTTTTGATCTTAAAGGGCGCAAATCAGAAATTGTGTCTCCTTATTTTTCGCAAAGATGCTTCTATGACGCATGCGATAATCTTATCGAGAGCATTGTTGACCAGAAGTCGACTTCTTATAGATACGATGATTTGTCCCAGCTTACACATGAAAAGGAAACTTCTTACGCGTACGATTCTCTTTTCAACCGAAGAATAAAAAACGGTCAAGAATACGAAGTTAATGCTTTGAACGAACTAAAAGAATTAAATTATGATCTTAAGGGCAATCAAGTTCAAAAAGATAACATGCATTACATCTATGATCCGTTAAATCGTCTTATAGAAGCAACTTATGATACAAAAAAGGTTTGTTTTCAATATGATCCTCTAGGACGTCGATTAGCCAAAATTGTGATGGAAATGGCTGCTTCTGGATGGCAAGAGATTTATCAAGAAAACTATCTTTACGACGGCAAGCATGAAATTGGTGCTCTTGGATCAGACGGAACGCTTAAAAATTTCAGAACTCTCGCAATATTGCAGAAACCGATCCCATCCGTGGGCATTGATGATCAAGGAGAGGATTTGCAAATCAATAAATCAGAGAATGTTGATGTGTCCACTGATCTCTCTATCCCAGAAACAGTTGCAGTTGAATTCAATCAGAAAACTTTTGCTCCTATCACTGATATGCAAAAGAACATTTGCCGATTAGTTGACCCTTTTTCCAAAAAAGCAGCTAGTCATTACGATTTCACAGCCTTTGGAGAAGAAGAAGGCCAAATAGATGGTAATCCTTGGCGTTATGCAGCAAAACGTTTCGATCCTGAGTTGAAACTGGTCTATTTTGGCAAACGTTACTACGATCCAGAACTAGCCATATGGCTGACAACCGACCCAGTTGGATTTGTAGACAGTTTGAATCTTTATCAGTACGCTCTAAATAATCCTTTCCATTACTATGATCCAGATGGTGAGTTCATTATAGCACTTCCTCTACTGATTTGGGGGGCAGAATTGATATTGCCTTCTTTATCCGCGTGTGTTGTTCCTATTATTTATGGAGCGATTACTAGCGCCATGGCTGTTGCAGCATGGGAAGGGTCGAAGTATGTCAATAATGTAATGGAGAAAAAGAGTGGTGGTGCAGAGCATACTAAAAATAAACGGCCAAGTACCAAGGATAAGCACGATTATGGTAGAGCTAGGAAACAAAGGGAACAAAGACTAGCTCAAGAAAGAAGAGATGAAGTTAAAAAGAAAAGTAAAAATAGAAAGAGAAAGTAACCAATGGGAATAATTCTGGCTGTTAAAAAAAACGATATTGTTTGCATCGCTGCTGATTCTATGACAATCTCAGGAGGACAAAGAAAACAAACTGCAGACCACGTTGTTAATCATGAAAAAATTGTCAAGTGGGGAGACTCTTATCTCGGGGTAAGTGATCATCCTGTTTGGCCCCTCGTACTTAGAAGTTATATCAAACAGTTAAAACAATTTTCTTCTCTGAAATCAAGAGAAGAAATTTTTGATGAACTATTAAAAATGCACCAAGTATTAAAAGATAAATATTATCTTGTAACTGAAGAAGATGAAGATGATGAGTTTGAATCTTCGAGATTTGAATCATTGATTGTTAATTCTCACGGTATTTTCAAAACCTATGCCCTAAGATCCATTCAACACTTTATCCGTTTTGCAGCAATTGGGACAGGAACTTCTTACGCTCTTGGTGCTTTGCATGCTCTTTATGATCGCCTGGATTCGGCCGAAGAAATTGCAAAAGCAGCTCTAGCCGCGGTTGTTGAATTTGATGATAGCTCTGGCCTGCCTGGAACTTTTTATACGGTAAAATCAAAATGACGACGATTGCTGCTGTAAAAAAAGGTCAGCGTTTATGCATTGCTGCCGATACTCTTGCTTGTTTTGGATCAAGGAAAGAAATCGCTGAAAAACACGTTTATGATAACGGAAAAATAGTTCAGATAGGACAGAATTTTGTAGGATTTGCTGGCCATCCATCTTGGGAATTAATTCTGAATCATTATTTTTCAAAAAAGAAAAATATACTTACTTGGGAAACAGCGGATCATATTTTTGAAGCATTTAATACATTCCACCAGCATTTAAAGAAAAAATATTTTCTCGCTCCATCCCCTGCCCGTTATGTGCCATTAGAGTGTTCGGATTTTGAGTTTCTAATCGTTAATTCTCATGGCATTTTTGAAGTAGACTATGTAAGAGTTGTTAGGCAGCACAAGTATTTTTCAGCAATAGGTTCGGGGGAAGAGTACGCTCTAGGAGCAATTAAAGCTGTATATGAGTCGATAGACGATCCGGAAGAAATGGCTAAAACTGCAATCGGAGCCGCTGCACAATTTGATAGTAAGACCGCTCTTCCATTGCAAACTTGCTGCATCGATTTGGGTTAAAAAGACAGGGTATTTGTTACTGTCTCATCTACTCATCTTCTTAGTCGATTTTCAACCCTTTACCTTCAGATTCAAGAAAAGAGCCGATCCAATTTTCTAATTCGGATTGCTTCAGGTCATACTCTCAAGAGATATTAGTCAGTTTCTTGTTCCCTTTGTGCGCTCCTTGTTTAACCCGTTTTGGTATACCCCGTTCAATCCAATTGGGGAACTACATCAAGTCTGTGACAGACTCTAATCAGTTGACGGTTCTCCATCGGTTTGCCGATTAGAGGTCTGGGTTCAAAAACTGATCTAAAACAGTTTTTCGGTAAGCAAAAAGGCGCTTCAGCTGCCGTTTGACCACCCAGCCTAGCAGAGGATCTAATAGCCAAGGAAGGGGAAGAGAAAAGGTCACATGGTCTTCTAAAGCCGTTTGATGGGTGCTCACTTTTCGAAAACCGTGGTAGTGGCGCCAGTATCGAAAAGGCCCCTTCACTTGCTGGTCGACAAAGTAAGCGCCTGATTTGTAGTCCACATGACGGACAATCCACGTGATGCCAAATGGAAGGCGTAAGTGTACCTCGGCGCCGGTCTCCAGCTTGCCGGTTTTCTGGATCAGCTGAACCCGCGCCCAAGGGGGATTGAGCCGTTCAAATGCATCTGGACGCTCGAAAAAGTATCCGTTCAGATGGATAGCTAGATAACGGGGATTGTGGCTTTAGGATGAAAAGTAGCTTGGTAGGCTTGTTGAAAGAAAGGTAGGACCTCTCTTCCTTGCTTTTTCAGAGTCATCCAGAGTGAAACTGCTCTTTCCAAAAAACGACTCCCTTCTTCACTTTGCGTACCGTAAGAAGTCTTTCTCCAGAGTACAATATGCCGCAGTGTTCTCTCAGCGGCATTATTGGTACTTTCCAGTTCTCTATAACGTGTGAAGAGAAATAGCTTCTCAAAATGATTCAGCAGTCTATTTGCAAACCGGGAAAAGGTCTCTGACCCATTTGCAAGTGCATCGTACAAAATCTCTTTAAGCCGTTGTTTGTGGTAATAGACGTGTTGTCTCATCGTCTTACGGCAGTCTAGATGACACGCTGTAAATATTCCTGATAATTCAAAAAGGGCTCTTGTGCCTATATCTGCATCCGGTCCATCTCGCTCTGAAAATTTCTTGAAGTCTCTACGAATATGAGCTAAGCAATATTGGTGCTTTTCGTAAGCATAGACTTGATAGCGATCGGTGACTGTAATGCCTTTGTGCTCTCGTGGCCGGATCTTGTTTAGACTGTCAAGACCGCGAGTGGGAAGAATACGGATTAGAGCTTCCTCTTTGGTCGTCACTGTCCAAACATAATGTGTTTGTGCTGCCTGACGAAAACTTGTCTCGTCAATATAGGCGACCTTCCGACTATTAATCTTCAGACTCAAAGCCTCAAAACAGGGCTCGAGGCCTCTCGATACTTTTCTCTCCATCGCAGCAATACTGCCCAGAGAAATGTCTATGCCTAAGAGAGTTTGAAGAAAGGTTTGGATCGTGCGTTTACTCATACGATAGGCGGAGCTGGATACTCCGATCAAGCTAATAAGCTTGGGACCAAAACTACTATAATCATATCCACTAGGAAAGGAGGCTACCAGGTGTTTGCCACAGTCTAAGCACTTTGCCTTTGCACATTCAATTTGGGTGACGAAGGGTTTGATTTCAGGGATCTCAATTTGTTGAAAGACCCAGGGATCACGCCTTTTTAAGGCTTTACTACCACAATGCTCACACTGATCAACGGGAGAAAAAACACGTTTATCTACTTCCTTGACAAGCTTGCGATGATGACCTTGGTGCCCCTTAACAGCCCCACCCTTGGGCTTTTGCTTGTTCTTTTTCTGATCGGTACTTGGAGGTTTTGAGCTATTTTTAGAATTGAGGCCAAGGCGTTCTTCAAGTTCATTGACTCGGTTTTGTAGACGTTTAACAGTCTGTTGCAACTCAAAGTTAGCCTTGCTTAGGATTTGCACCATTTCAAAAAGTTGATCGTAAGTCGGCCGCATGCCGCTAGTATAAACTTAAAGATTTATATTGTCACCCCCCCCCTGAACGGATACTCATAAACAATCTTTCCACAAAAACCCTTCTCCGAGCCCAAAAATATCCTAAACAAAACACGTACTGACAATTCCATTCCAAATTTTTTAGTTTTAGAGTATGCATGAAGGTCTATGCCCAGTTATCTCTATCCAGACCACTATGATCTTGTTACTCCTGATGGAAGAATTGATAAGATCACGCACATTAATGAAATGACCACCATTGCTGAGGTTGTAATCGAAGAAATCTCTCCGGCATTTGTTGGCTATACCATTCCTTCTGAACAGGTTGTCTTCAATTTTAAAAGTGTCTTGGCTCAGCTAGGTTTAGATGGTGTTGCTGAGGAGATTATCTTCGACAGACCTGCACACAAAGCGTTTGTCCGTGTCTCTCTTTCCGCGATCGGATCTTTAGCTCGGGAGATGTTGTTAAATCTGTTTCCAGGCGCCTACATCGGCAAGCTTTTTGCTGCCGATGAAAGAAGGCGTGTGCGTAATCCCGACTATTTAGCGCGCATGTTTGGACGTTCTGATCGAGAAGGGCGCGCGCTGCTTTCTTTGGGTGGAATGGAGGGCAGCGAGCGACTAACGATTGAAAAAGTAGAAGGGCGTATTGTCGCCTTTCTCTCTCTTCAAGAGGGAAGAATTGAATACGCATCCTCAATCAAGGGCTTTTTGCCTACACTGGGTCGAGCGCTGGACCAAAAAATGCCTCTGCGCGACGTTTTGCGTCTGCATCAAAAATGGAAACCCAACGTGGCCAGAACCGTCACACCTGATGAGATTTTGCTCGTGCGTTCACTCCCCTTACATATTCGCACCGTATTTGGACGTGTTGTCGACCAACTTTTACCCAAGGGATTTCATCACACTGCTGCCAACGTCTTGCAACCTGATACGGAAGCCTCTGGCGACATTTATGAGTTGTTTGGCAACTCCTCTAAAGAGATTTATGATATCCCCCTTGAGTTTTTTACGCTCGAGCCGCATCGAGAGCACGTCTTTTTCTCTGACCGCGACCAGCTGCAAATTTGTTTAGAAGACCCTAAGATCATTTTTGATACATTTAAAACTGCTCCTAACCCGACAGATCATAGATCTGCTGTTTTCATCGTCAAAGGAAGTCAGATGCTCCGTCTGGTGAGCGATGACTGGATTATCAGCAATCCTTCTCAGCAACCCTTTCCGGGGATCACTCATAAGACACGCCAGTCGTTAATGGTGGAACGCTACATTGAGCAACAGCCCTGCTACCCCTTTTTAAAAGCGATTGAGAGTGGTTTAATCACTAGCCAAGGTGTTCTCTTTACTCGCTATTTTCCTTCCCCACTCATGAAACGTATGCTCTTGTCATATTATGTGCAGTCCCACTTGATGGGACTCTACTTTCAAATTCCTTCCCGTTCTCACGGCTACTACTTCTCTCAAGAAGATCGAGCCATGCTTCTTGACCTAGTTACATTTGGAATTCCCGTTTATTGGGCCGATGAGTCGAGTGGACAGATCCTAGAGTATGTTCAAAGGCCCGAGAAAACATCGGGGATGTTTGTTCCACTCAAAAAAGTTGAAACCTTTAAAAAGGCCACTTTTTTCGGCATTTACGGCTCCAATCTTCTTGAAGGGAACTTCGAAAAAGAGCTGAAAACACTTCTACAGGGCGTTTTAGACCTGCGTGCAACAGTTGACCACCCACTTTTGGGCAAAGAGACACCCTTAGCGCTTGTGACTGGCGGAGGGCCAGGAGCGATGGAAATGGGTAATCGGATGGCCCAAGAACTTGAGATTTTATCGTGCGCCAACATCGTCAATTTTCAACTGAGCCCTGATATGGTTGTCAATGAGCAGAAGCAAAATCCTTATGTTGAGGCAAAAATGACCTACCGCCTTGATCAGCTTGTGGAAAGGCAAGCCGAGTTTTATCTCGACCTTCCCATCTTTGTCATGGGGGGAATTGGCACTGATTTTGAGTTTGCTTTAGAAGAGCTACGTCACAAAGTTGGCTCCAGACAATTTGCGCCCATTTTGCTATTCGGAACTCCCCGCTACTGGCGCGAAAAGATCTCACACCGGTATCAATGTAATCTAAATGCAGGAACCATCAAAGGTTCTGAGTGGGTAAGCAATAGCTTTTTTTGCATCCAAACAGCCCAGCAAGGGTTAAAAGTGTATCGCGACTATTTTGCCGGTAAGCTTGACATCGGAAGAAACGGACCTGTCTATGCAGATGGATTTGTCGTCGTCGAGTAAAGCGCTCTTTTCAAAAAATAGGGGATCTCTGCGCTATTAAAAGGCTCTAGATAGTGCGGAAGGAGGTTACACCAGTAGTTTCGGGCGTAATGAGGATTACTTTCTATGAAAGCCTCGACCTCTTCTTTTTTCGGCATAAAAAGATGGATTTTTTCCCAGTCACGGGCAAAATTGAGCCACCCCTGATACGCTCTCCGCGCCTTAAGAGGCAAAACCTCATCAGACAAACTTTGGAGATCTTGATTTCCCAACTTGTTTAAGCGACTGACCAGCTTCTTATACCCCTCAGGAGCCATTTTCCAATATTCAGGAAGCCATTCAGGATTTTCCTGAAGAAAAAGAGCATAACCCCGCTCAGAAATAGGTTGAGAGCTAATCCTCTCTCCTAACAGACGATTCCACGTTTGGTAGAGATACAAAATAGAGGGAGGCGCTGAGACATACTCATCAGCTAGCTCCGGAATCACATGAATTTGATCGCGCGTATGAAAATGAGGCAGATAAGCCTCAGAGAGGTCATGGTTTGAGCGCATGTATTCAGGAAAATCCCACAGGAAAAGAGAAAAATCTCGATTCGTCACCTGATAGAAAGGCTCTTTTTTCAGGCGCTCTTTTTCGATGTTTTTTTGCCAGACACCCACGCCCCAAATGAGAGCGACTGTGGCTAGAAAAAGAAACAGGAAAATCCAAACAAAGCGAGGACCTCGCTCTTGGACAAAGTCCTTCTCATCTAGCTCAGGTCTGCTTGGTATGTTAGAACCCATAGTTCATCTTAATCGCCACATAGTTTGCTCTTTCTAAGACAAACTGCCCCTCTTTGGAGTAGCCACTGTGATATTCCAAGAAAAAGCGCACTTTCCGTCCTACCCCTTGAATTTTGCTCCACTCCACACCTAAAGCATAGGTCTGGTCGACATCAAAATCGTGCTCTTCCCACGTTCTGAAATGCATAGCAAGAAAGGGCTGCACATAGAGGCGATTAAAGCAGTCGCGTCCGCCAAAAGCGCGCACTTCTGCGCCTGCCTCAAAGTAGAGAGGTTGCTCTGGAAACGAGCGGTCTCTGGCAAAGATGTAACCAATTCCGCCATAAACTCGCACTGCCTGTCCATATTGGTAAGAGGCAAACAGATCGACTCCGTTATCGCTTAAATTCCGTCTTTCAAATCCCGGATTCATGATTAAAAACTCATCGCCAATGTGCGAGGAGAGGTGCCAGAGCCTGAAACGGTACGACCAGCGATCAAACGCGTAGGTCACCAAAGCCGCGACAAAAAAGTCTGTGTTGACCATTGCAGCTTCGATATGATCGAGATCAAAAACAGAGAAAATTCCGGCCTGAATCCCTAAATCCATATCTCCTCTCCAATAAAGAACATCTTTGAGGCGGATAAAGATAAAATCTCCACCAAATGAAACAGCGCCCACATGCTGTCCGACCACATCATCATTGAAACGTAGCGCAGCCGCGTTCATCACTTGGCGTGGGTCAGCGATCAGAGGCTGAAACAAAAGCGTGTTTTGGGGTAGCCAAATAGCACTGATTTGAGAGCAACAAGGCTGTGGCTCACACATTGAAGCATAGACACAGGAGCTACGGATATCAGCGGCGGCTTGCTGGTCCAAGAAGCAGACAAACTCCTCAGGAGAGCAGCTAATCGGTTGTACACTTTGCACGCACGGAATGTCGTAGATAAAGCAGACAATACTACTTGCAAATAGCTCATTATAGGGAAGATTAAAGATGTAGACCGTTTCATCATGAACGATCACACGCACTTGAAATTCATAGTAGTGCATATCAACAAGCGCCTGGACGTAGCCGGTCATGTAGTCATCGTCCATGTTCGTGACATGCCACTGTGGAATATTGTCCGCGCGTGTGCGGGGCTTTTCATTTGCACAAAGCGCCCCCCCCAAAAGGAGGGACAAGAGCAGAAAAATACGCATGACTAGAAAATAGATTTGCCCAGCTTATTTGGCAAGATCTCTGTTTACTGCTCTTGTGCACACCTTGTCAGGTCTAAGCGAATTTCAGGCAGTACCCTCTTTAGATGCTCACAATTTTCTTTTCCTATTGCATTATCCCTCAAACTTAAAAAGCTAAGAGAGGGGAGCGTTGAGAGAACGAGATATTGTCAAAAGTTGTGTCCCGAGCTCATGAGCTGATCCTCGAAGGTTGATTTTACGCAGCTTGTTCTACCTCTTGTCCATCTTTAAATTTCACCCCACTGACCACTTTGGAAATCAAGACTGA
>JAJACO010000181.1 GCA_022601475.1 Chlamydiales bacterium | reverse complement strand
GGTCACTTTAGTGACCGGCAGTTGGGGGATCTCGAGCGAAGATAGTACATTGGTACAGAGAGCGAGAGATCTTTCAAATGGGGCAAAAAGGTTCCAAAACGATACCAGGCTTGAGTTGTTCAACGGTCTCAATTCTTTAAAAACTGGACGTTTTTTCATTTTCACTCACTCTATTGAGTAAAATCAAGAAAAACGATCGCGAAGTGCTTGTTTGGAGCGCTGACTCTTAAAACGCAACATCCAAATCGCTCCCGCACAGCAACTCAGCGTTCCTATAAGAAGCGTTCCTGTTGAAGGGAGCAGCATACACAAAGCCGCTCCTAACTGCGGAATGACGCATCCCCGTAAACCAACAGTGAGCACGTTAACTCCGCTATACTGTGAGCTCTCCTCTTCTTTTGCAAAAACCGGCCCCGATAAGTGCCAACTCAGCTCAGAGCCCGCTTGCATCACTCCATAGAGCAGATACGCAATGTACACCCAAAAGACATGCAGCTGCGCCGTTAGCAATAAAAGGGGAAACAGAGCTCCTAATAATACAATGAGACTGCTAAAGCGAAAAATATCCGAGCGGTGCATTCCATTTGCCCATAGCTGGGATGTGAGCACAAAACCCACCCCCTTACAAAGGGTCAGAGCAATTGAGAGCTCTGTATAGGAGAGCCCTAAAACATCGATAAAAAAAGCAGGAAGTGCGGGTTGCAAAATCATCAGACCGCATCCTCCAAAGAGCATAAAGCCGATCTGATAAGCGCGAAAAGAGCTTTTTGTCGTTAGCAATTGCCAAGCATTTTTCCACGGAGCTAAGACTTGATTGATCGGTTTGCTTGTAATCGATTTTGTAAGCGTAATGGGAATATGTTTTTGTACCAAAATAGCCGCAATCCCCAAAACCCCGGTCGCTAAAAAAATCCATCTCCAGCACAAAAAATATTTGTCGAGCAAAGGACCAATCACAAGCGGTAAAATCGATCCCACGATGTAGGAAACACTCGAGCCATAGGAAAAAATCTTTTGCTTACTGTTGCCCGGTAAATTTTGCTTAAAAATCTCCATCCATGCGGGCACAACTCCCCGGTGCATCGTCATAAACAGCGCTGAGCTAAAAATGACGAACCAGACGCTATAAAAAAGAGGAAAAAATAGAAAGGGAAGATACCCCAAAATGCCTGCCCAAATAATATTGGACTTGAGCCGATCGGGCCGTCTATGAATAGCAGAGCTCCAATAGACCGATAGGATGGAAACAGCGGGCTTAAGCGCGATAAAAAGGGCGATTTGAAAGGCAGATGCTTTTAAATCTTTGTAAAGAATAAATAACAATAAATTATAAATTGCCCAAAACGGGGCGCGCAAAATATGAGTCCATAAAAATGCCACCTTTGTTTTAGCAAGGATCGCTCTCTCTTCGGAAAAAGACATTGATTTATCCATCGCCCACGCATACAATTTATCTAAGTTAATTTTACTCTCTTATAATGATAAGTGTCACGATTTTAGTCAAAAATGGACAACGCACGCTCAAGCAAGTTCTTGAATCTGCAAGCTCTTTTGATGAAATTGTGCTTTTTGACACAGGTTCTACAGATCAAACTTTACACATTGCCAAAAACTACCCCAACGTACGTATTTTTCAAAAAAAATTTAAAGGATTTGGCCCTTCCCACAACGAAGCTGCTGCTTTAGCCACAAATAATTGGATTCTTTCAATCGATGCGGACGAGGTGCTTTCAAAAAATCTTATACAAGAGATCCACGCCCTCACATTAGATCCTCAAATGGTCTATGCCCTCCCCTTTCATAACTACTACAACGAAAAACAGATTAAATGGTGTGGCTGGTACCCAGAAAAACATGTGCGACTCTACAATAGAAAAAGTACGCAATTTTCAGAGGCGATGGTGCACGAGGGAGTCATGGTTCAAAATTTTCAACAGAAAACCCTTAAACATCCAGTCCATCACTACTCCTACGCCTCAATCTCTGATTTTTTAACCAAAATGGAACGGTATTCCACCCTTTTTGCCGAACAATACCGGCACAAAAAAAACTCTTCACCCTTCATTGCTGTTCAACATGGGATGGCTGCTTTTTTTAAAAGTTACATCTTAAAAAAAGGCTTTCTAGGAGGATATGAAGGGTTGTTGATTTCTGCCTATAACGGCCATACCGCATTCTATAAATATCTTAAACTTTATGAAGCGAATAAAAATTAAGGATCTATGCTACTAACCATGATGTACCACCGCATTGGAGTGGGGAAATATTCCAATTCGCTTGAAATGCTGCGCGCTCATCTTCTCTATCTCAAAGAGCGCTACCCCATTGTTCTACCAGGCGATCCGCTTGCCAAATTCAAACTCTCTATTTGCTTAACTTTTGATGATGCCACCTTTGATTTTTATCACTACATCTTTCCTCTACTCCAAGAATTCAATATCCGAGCATTGCTTGGGGTCCCAGTGCACTACATCCTAGATGACACAACACTTGATCCCGAAGAGAGATTAAGTGTTCCCCACTCGCTCATGATGCAAAACGATTTTTTTGATAAAAAAGCTCCTTTTTGCACATGGAAGGAGCTAGAAGAAATGGTGCATTCCGGTCTTGTAGAGGTAGCTTCGCACTCCTATCTCCACAGTAACCTTACCTTTGATTTTGTGGATCGAGAGCTTGAGATTGTGCAATCTAAACGAGTGCTTGAAAAAAACTTAAGTCAACCCATTTCATCTTTTATCTATCCATTTGGCAGAACAACAGTCGCTTTACATGAATATGTAGCACAGCATTACCCTTACGCCTTCCGCATCGGTTCTGCATTTAACTGGAACTGGGGTAAGGGTAACAAACCACTCAATCGCGTTTCTGGCGATAACCTAACAAGCCCTAAGGAGCCCGTGACACTCGTGCCCTCTCTGATAACACTTGCTAAAACGCTCGTCATTTAGGTTTTGAGATCGTTGCAGTTCACACTTCTGTGTATGTGTTACAATCTAAAAAAGTTAGCGACATTCTAATAGAGAATTTTTGGGGATTTTTGTCCAGGCCACTTTAGTGGCCGGCAGTTGGGGGATCTCGAGCGAAGATAGTACATAACCTGAACTTTGGGTTTTAGCTTTTGGAAGTAAGATGTTTATCAACTTGAATCTCAAATTAACAGGATCCGCCTGACGGCGGGCAGAATAGGCAGAATCAAATGATTTTTTAATCTCAAGCCTTGTTCGACAAAGTGC
>JAJACO010000180.1 GCA_022601475.1 Chlamydiales bacterium | reverse complement strand
CTTCAGACGCAGAGTTACCTCTAACGCCCGCCTCACTTCCTACATGATTATCTAGGCACTTATCATGGTAAATTCCTTTCAATTTACAAGTTCAACCAAGCTTTGCTTGGCGCACGGATAGGCAGGATAAAATGATTGTTTAATCTCAAGACTTGTTCGACAAAGCGGTAGACTGCGTTTATGTCGCATAAGCGACATCGTGAACAAAGAGGATTCTTCATAATGGGTATAATCCTTACTGCTTATCCTGCCCGCCGCCAGGCGGATCCTGCCCATCTTGTTAGTAGATCAGTTCAATCGCATTCTTGCAGGAGCTTAAAAAAAGATCTATAAATCCTTTGTTTTTAATAACTAAAACACGAAGCTCAGGTTTATATATTCTTAAATTGACGCCATTGCCTAGGCTGTTTACTGCTAAACAGAATGAATCGACAGATGTTTTGACAGCCGGATAGAAAGAAGTTTGAATTATTTAATACGGCCCAACATCACAACAAAAAAAAACGTGCATGAGATATGGGGTGGGTATACGCGTTTCCAACTAAAGTTCATGGTTAAGACCATGAGCCCAAATCGATCGAAACTCCTCAGGCTAGTCTTATAACTAGCGCTTACAAAGAGACGATTCCTTTAGAAAACCGCCGTTAAAAACGATCCTTGGCACTTACAGACCAAGCCTCGACCTCCATATCCCACTTCTTCCCTGAAATTAGGGCTCGAACTCTCTCAAGCTCGTCGTTGCGTTTCAAAGCGGTTTTTTAAAGAGCTTTTGGGCATCTTTTGGGAAACATCGTCCCAACCGCTAGGCATATTTCGGATGCTTTTGCCCTAGGGAATGCGGGGGCACGCTCTCCGCAGTCTTTGCCTATTTAGACAAGAATGAGTCAAAAATGTTCATTTTTTGTGTACAAAAAGAATTTTGGGGATTTTCGTCCCAGTTAATCGATCTCGAGCGAAGATAGTACAGTGACAGCTAAGTGAGAGATCTCTCAAATAGGACAAAAAGATTCCAAAACAACACCAAGCTTGAGTGATGCAACGATCTCAATTATTTAAAAGGAGCAAATACAAGGGTCGAATTATGCCCTCCAAACCCAAAGGAATTGGAAAGCGCTACCTGAACCGCCAGCTCTTGCATTACATGCGCTACAGGATCAATCTCTCCAAGACCCGGCTCCGGGTTATCTAGATTGATCGTAGGATGTAGCTTACCTGTGCGGATTGCCATAATCGTTGCAATCGCCTCAATGCCTCCAGCAGCTCCCAAACAGTGCCCTGTCATCGACTTTGTGCCATTCATTTTGAGGTTTTTGGCCAATGGACCAAAAACTTCGTGAATCGCCTCAACCTCTGTCATATCACCCAAAGGAGTTGAAGTTGCATGCCCGTTGATGTAGTTTACATCCTCTTTAGCGGCATCTGCATCTTTTAAAGCGTCCTCGATACACTGAGAAACCCCTTTTCCATCTTCTCGAGGCGCTGTCATATGGTGCGCATCGCAACTAATCGCTCCACCCAAGTACTCACAAAGAATCGGTGCTCCACGCGCCTGAGCATGTTCTAAACTCTCTAGTAGCAGTACTCCAGCCCCTTCTCCCATAACAAATCCGTCACGACCTATATCCCAAGGACGAGAAGCTTTTTCTGGAGCCTCATTTCTCTCGGAAAGCGCTTTATTTGCTACAAAACCAGCTAAACCTATCGGAAGAACCGCTGCCTCAGATCCACCGCAAAGCATCACATCTGCATGCCCCTGCCGAATATGGTTGGCCGCAGCAGCAATACTGTAGTTTGCTGTTGCGCAGGCTGTTGAAATCGAATAATTAGGACCCATAAAGCCGAGATCGATGGCCAACAATGCTCCACCCATATTGCTGATAATATAGGGAATAAAGAAAGGAGTTAAGCGACGCAAACCTTTTTCACTCAAAGCAACCGTTCCTTCATAAAAAGTGCGTAACCCCCCCATTCCAGAACCTATTACTATACCGCAGCGAGATTTATTAAGCTTTGCAAGCACCTCTGGTGTCACATTGCCCATCTCAAGGGCCTTTTTCCCCGCAACAGTTGCATAGCGGATAAAAGGGTCTATACGTCGGTCTTGCTTTCTATCGATATACCCTTCAACACTAAACTCAGGTACGGCTGCACCAAAACGGGTTGGGTACTCCGCACAATCGAAATGAGAGAGCATCTTGACACCGCTTTTTCCGGCGAGAAGATTTTCATAAAACACATCTACATCGTTTCCAAAACAGGAAACAAGCCCCATCCCTGTGACTACGATCCGTTTTTTGCTCATAAACTGCCCCTAACTATTTGTGCTGGAACCTCTAGTTGAAGATCCACTATTTTACCTTCCGTCCAAAGCTCTTCCAAGCGATATTTTTCGCGTAACCCAGGCTTAAAGAGATGCACCACAATCTCGACACAATCAATGACAACCCAATCTCCTTGAGAAAACCCTTCTGTATGAAAAATAGGTTCCTCTTTTCCTTTAAGTTGCTCTACAATCGCTCTGCCTATACCTATCACATGCTTATCCACATTTCCCTCCGCGATTAAAAAATAATCCGTCAGAGTGCAGACCCCTCGCACATCGAGGGCTAATACATTAAATCCCTTTTTGTCCAAGACCGTTTGCGCAATTAAATTGAGAATTTGCAAAGTGTCGTTTTCGCGCTTCATATTCCCTGGCCAAGGTTAAAATATAATTGATTTTCATATATATAGTCCAGGATTTTCCCCGGAAAAAGGTGCTTACAATATAGTTTTTTATTTAATCTCTCGCGCAAATCCGTTGCAGATATGTCCATTTGCCTAATAGATGTAAGCCCTTGGGTAATAGCGATTTTTATTTCTTCATCTAATTCTACAGAGAAAAGACGCTCAAGCAGATCTGAATGGGGACGCAAACCGATCAATAAAGGGATATGACGTACAATTTGTAGCGCCTCTTTCCACTCCCCAAATCGATAGAGGACATCTTCACCCAATAAGAGAAAAAACTCATCATCGGGGTGTGATTTTAAAATTTCTTTTACAGTGTCGATTGTATAGGAAGGGGGTGAGCGTTCTAATTCAAGCTGGCAGATCTTAAATTCTTCTATCTCCTCCAGCATCATTTCTAACATATAAAGGCGGTGCTTAGCCTCCAAAAGAGGCTCTTTTTGCCGCAGAGGGGAAAGCTGATTGGGAAGCCACCAAACCTCTTCTAGAGAGTGCGCCTCCCGAAGCTCGAGGGCCAAGTTGAGATGTCCATAGTGCGGCGGGTTAAAAGTCCCTCCAAAGAGACCGATTTTTTTTTTCATAAAATCTCCCAACCTCTTAATTTAGCTACTCTTTTGAGTGACCGATTTGGGTTTACAGCGACTGCAATGTGCGCAGACTCAAGAAATGGAAGATCGTGTAAAGTATCTGAAAACGCAACTATTTTTTTTCCCAGAATTTGTTTAAGGACCGCGCCCTTGCTTGCACCATCCATCAAATGAGTCATCTCGATTAATCTCCCCTCTTCTGTTTGGCTATAATCAGTTGCCAATACATCCTCTACGCCAATCAGTCGAGCGATTGGCTCCACGATGAACCGAGGTGAATTAGAGAGTACCATGATGCGAGCTCCTCGCCTTTTTAAGGCGCGCAGTCTTACAAGAGCTGGCTGGTACCATTGCTCATCTAGCTGTTTTTTAATGAAAATATTGACATAAGGGACCAGTTTATTCACATCGCGCCCTTTAAAGAGATGGTTAAAAACCGTTTGATGCACATCCTTGAGAGACAAACCAAAACAGAGGTGGCGGATATAGGTGAGGGTGCAAAACAGGAGATCTAAACGAGATAAAACCTTGTTCTTTCTTAAAAAACGACAAAAAAGAAAACTGCTGTTTCTCTTAAGAAGGGTTCCATCTAGATCAAAGGCGGCAATCACAAAAGTACTTTATACCAAAACAACACAAAGAATTAGTTTTGACTGCATCGAGTATAGATTTAAATCTATTGCTATTGTCAAAATTCCAATTTTTCATGCTGTTTGGGTACAGTTAGGCGTTTTTCTTCAGTTCTTTAATTTTTTTCTTGATTTCGCTGATATTCTCATCGATTTTAGCGAGGCTTGTTTTCTCAGTGTCCATCAGTTCATCGTACTTCATCGCTTTTTCAAAGTCCAAACCTGAACCTCCGATTACTTTGCGGTACTCTTCAATTTGCAGCTTGATCTCTTTGCGTCGCTCATTGCGT
>JAJACO010000018.1 GCA_022601475.1 Chlamydiales bacterium | reverse complement strand
TTCTGCCCGCCGTCAGGCGGATCCTGTTAATTTGAGATTCAAGTTGATAAACATCTTACTTCCAAAAGCTAAAACCCAAAGTTCAGGTAACGATGCTTTTGTACTTAAAACTTTTTTGCCAAGAAAAAAACAGTAAACGCAGAGAAGCAAAAGACGCCAAGGTGCAAAGATAAGTTATTTTTTTCTTTGCGTCTTGACATCTTTGCTTTTACTAAAGATCACTCGGGCACAGATTTTTGAAATCTCCCAAGCATCTTTCCATGTAACCTGAAGTTCAGGTTATTAGGTTTTTAATGTGGCTCTTCGGCTCAGTTTAAGTTGTCCTCGCTCGTTAATATCCAGCACCTTGACAGAGATTTTTTCGCCCTCTTTGATGTATTCTTGGATATTTTCGACACGTGCATCAGAAAGCTCAGAGATGTGGCAAAGTCCCTCTTTACCGGGGAGAATTTCTACAAAAGCTCCAAAAGCAACGACGGATGTGACTTTTCCATCATAGATTTTTCCAATTTCAACATCTCCAACAAGCCCTTCAATGATTTGCTTGGCTCTGTCCATTCCTTCTTGATTATTAGAGGCTATGCTGACAAGCCCCGAATCATTAATGTCGATTTGGACGCCGGTTTCTTCAACAATGGCTCGGATCTGTTTTCCACCAGGACCGATGATGATAGCAATTTTACTTGGCTTGACCTGCATCGTTTCGATGCGTGGCGCGTAGATCGACATCTCTTTTTTGGATCGAGGAACAACCTCAAGCATTTTTTTAAGAATATGTGTTCTTCCACGTTTTGCCTGTGCCAAAGCAGCCTTCATGATTTCGAGGGTGATTCCCTCAACCTTAATATCCATCTGGAAAGCGGTAATTCCTTCGGCATCTCCAGTGATTTTAAAGTCCATGTCTCCCAATGCATCTTCTAAACCCAAAATATCAGAGAGAATGGCAAATTTTTCATTTTCGAGGATTAGGCCCATTGCAATCCCTGCAACAGGGCGTTTAATTGGGACACCTGCATCCATCATGGCAATGCAGCCACCACAGACAGATGCCATCGAAGAAGAACCATTTGATTCTGTAATATTCGATTCTAGGCGAATGGTGTAGGGAAAGTCTTCCAGGGAGGGGATTGCCGCTTTAAGGGCTCGTTCTGCAAGCTTTCCATGTCCAACCTCTCTTCTTCCTGGAGGACCCACTCGACCCACTTCTCCTACTGAATAAGGAGGGAAAAAGTATTGGAGATAAAATCTAGAAAGACCATCTCCATTTAGATCTTCGTAACGTTGCCCCATGCTTTCGCCACCGAGAGTACAAACAGCCATTGTTTGAGTTTCTCCACGCGTGAATAGGCAGTTTCCGTGTGTGCGTGGTAAAATATCGGTTTCAACATCAATAAAGCGAATATCTTCAAGACCTCGTCCATCAGCGCGAATCGCTTTAGCAAGAATCATTTCACGCATGTGCTTAGCAGAGACTTTTTTGTAGGTCATCCTCACATCGACATCTGAATACTTAGATTCGCCTTCTTCGGGTATAAGAGTAGAGATGACATTTTCTTTGATGGAGGCCATTGCCTCTTCTCTCTCAGCTTTATTGGGGATGCAAATCGCTTTTTGCAGTGCTTCTGCAGAAAGCTGTTCGATTTCGGCTTCAAGAGATTTTGGCTGTTGACGTAATGTTGTTCGGTTTTTCGGTTTTCCAACCTCTTCACTCCACTCTTTAATGGCGTGGCAGATTTTTTGAATGGCGCCGTGACCTGTTGCGATCGCTTCAATGACTTGCTCTTCTGTTAAAAAGTCACAGTAACCCTCGATCATCAAGATGGCATCTTCTGTTCCAGCTAATAATAGATCAAGAGTGGAGATTTTCATCTCCTCAACAGTTGGATTAAGAATGAATTTTCCATCGATTAGACCTACGCGCACTCCAGCTATAGGCTTGATGAGGGGGATATCAGAGATCGCAAGCGCGGCTGCGGTGGCACAAATCGCTAGAGGATCAGCTTGATTGATCCCATCGTATGACCAAACATAAGCAAGAAGCTGTATTTCGTTAAAATATCCCTCTTCAAACATGGGGCGAATAGGACGGTCAATTAATCTACAAACAAGAGTTTCTCTTTCTGTAGGGCGTCCTTCTCTTTTAATAAAGCCACCCAGTGTTTTACCAGCGGAGAAAAACTTTTCTTGATAATCAACCCGTAGAGGAAGGAAGTCGAGGTCATCTTTGCCCTGAGCGCTGGCACAAGCGGTTGAAAAAACAATCGTTTCTCCAAGGCGTACCAAAACAGCTCCATTGGCTTGTTTTGCGATTTTTCCAGTTTCAAAAATCAGTTCTTTGTCTTCTGATATAAAGACAGATTTTGTCTTGCGTTCCATGATGTATGATACCTTTTAGAAATAAACGGGGGTTAGAAATAAACGGGGGTGCTAGAGACTGAAGATGCCCCCCTCTTATCTGAAAAATCAATCTAAGAATTATTTCAAAAAATTTTAAAGAATAAAAAATTATTTTCTTAGATTTAGTCTCTTAATGAGGTTTTTGTAGCGCTCAGTATCCGTTGAATTGAGGTACTCAAGCAGCTTACGACGTTGCCCTACAAGCTTGAGAAGAGCGAGTCGGGAATTGTGATCTTTTGGAGCTCGTTTTAAATGATCAGTGAGCTCGGCAATGCGTTCTGTTAAAATCGCAATTTGAACATCTGCAGAACCGGTGTCTTTTTCGTGTAGCTGAAATTTTTTAGTAATTTCTTCTTTGGTGCCCTTATCTAGCGACATTTAAAGCATCTCCTATTTATGTATAGCAATGAACAACCATTCTATCTCAAAATCTGTTAAACCACAACCCCATTTGCTCTAAGGCTACACTTTTGTATCCAAAACGATCTCGATATAGGGTCGATGTTTAGCATCGCAGCTATTGCGCATCACCACTTTAAAAGGAATGGAAATAATCCCTGCAGCTTGTGCTTGAGAGAGTTCGGTGTATATAGTTTTTTGTAATTCTTCTGAAACAGGCTTGTGGGCGTGTTTTTGAAGAATTTTTTTTATTGTGGCTTGTTCAGCGTTTGGGTCGATCTCTTTGCCGTAAAAAGCTTGCATTGGGTATAACCTTTTAGATAAAAAACCTGCTAAATGTATGTTATAGCGGATTAAATTTAAAATGAGATATCAAGAAAAATCTTAAACCAATATCCTAAAAAAAGAAGTTGACGCATGGATGATGTTTTTTTTATGCGCGAGGCGCTAAAACAAGCGCGCAAAGCTTACCGTGAAGGGGAAGTGCCTGTGGGAGCCGTCTTAGTTTTTGAAGAACGGGTGATTGCGCGGGGGTACAATCAAGTGGAGCTTTTAAAGGATGCGACAGCGCATGCAGAAATGCTTTGTATGGGGTCGGGAGCACAAGCTTTAGACAATTGGCGTTTATTAGATTGCACGCTCTACTGCACTGTGGAGCCTTGTAGTATGTGTGCGGGGGGGATGTACTTATCCCGCATTAAGCGACTTGTGTGGGGAGCACCCGATTTACGACATGGAGCTAACGGAAGTTGGATCGATCTTTTTTCTCTTAAACATCCCACCCATCAAATTGAGGTAACCCCTCGGGTTTTAGAAGAGGAATGTGGACAGATTATGCAGGAGTTTTTTCGTGAAAGAAGAAGTCAAAAAATTGATCGATGAGATTATTGAGGGACAAGAGAAAAAACTTCTTAAATGTGGGCGTCATTTTGTGCCCACATTAACCATAGAAGATGTTTTACAGCCTAACGACTATCCAGAACTTGAGTCTAACCCTCATTTTCGTTACGAAGAGGGTGTGTTGGAAGGGATCAGGACGGTAAAAACAGCTCTTTTATACTATGGGACTGAGACCGTTACATAACTGAGACCGTTGAACAACTCAAGCTTTGCATCGTTTTGGAACCTTTTTGCCCCATTTGAGAGATCTCTCGCTCTCTGTACCATATGTACTATCTTCGCTCGAGATCCCCCAACTGCCGGCCACTAAAGTGGCCTGGACAAAAATCCCCAAAAATTCTTTATTAGCACGTCGC
>JAJACO010000179.1 GCA_022601475.1 Chlamydiales bacterium | reverse complement strand
GATTTGGGTGAGGGCATCTAACGCTTCATCTACCTCAGTTAGGAGCTTTGGATCGTGCAGATCAGCGAGTGTCAGTTGCTCTCGATAGTGAAGTTTCACCCACTCTACAAGCTGCGTGTAGAGCGCTTCTGAGAAAAGAAGTGTGGAACCAAGCGCCTCTTTTTCTTGTGTATTCATGACAACGCGCAACCGCAGACAAGCGGGGCCTCCTCCATTTTGTAAGCTCTCCGAGAGATCGACATACTTGATATTGAGATTTAGCCAATTTAGGTCGAGTGAAGCGCACTCCTTCGGTGCGATTAGAAGGGGCGTTTTATCGGGCAGGGAGACCAGCTGGGAGTTGAAAAAATAGGATTGAAGCGCTTGTTTTATTGTGAGTTGATTTTCTGTGACACGGATTGTTTCAATAGATAGGGGAGGCAGGGGCTCTGTAAAGGCTTTTTCGTGGTATAAAAAGAGGTTTTGGTTGCCCACAGCAATCAGGTCGTTATGAAAGACCCCTCTTTCGATTAGATGGGAGTTTTGGCGCATATAAAATGCGCGTTCTTGGTTAAGTCCATGTTTTCTGACAATTGCTTGCTGCGCCTCTTTTGTCTGTCTAAAAGGATAGGTGTGAGAGCTTCTGTCAAAGACGCTTTGGCTATAGACAAAAAGGTGAGTTCCTTCTTGTCCGTATTCTGAGCAAAAGCGCGTATGATTGGCAGCTCCCTCATCTCCACAGGGGAGGGGAGGGTGCACTTTAAAGAGCTTTGGGTCGGCAAAGAGGGCTTGAAAAAGCTCAAAGGTCTCTTGAGCTTCTATCGACCTGTGAAAGTGACTGAGCAAGCTTGCTACGGTGAGGTGGAGTCTTCCATCCGACGTGTCTACAGAAGGAGAAACTGTCGCTGAATTGGCTGCCCACATAGAGGAGGCGGAATAGACAGCATAGAGCAGTCTGGGGTCTTTTTTGGCCACAGATTCGATAATTTGAGCCTCACTCCCCGAAAAGCCAAGAGAGCGCAGTGTGCGCATTGAGGGGCGTCTGTGGGGAGGTAAGATGCCTTGCGGCACCCCTAGATCATGCAGCATTTTCATCTTTTTAAGACCTTGTAATGCCGCTTTTTTGGGGTTAGAAATCCTTTTTTGTCCCTCCATGGAGGCTAAATTGCCATAAGCGTGCCCCCCAAAGTGGTGAGTGGGCCCAATGAGCCCATCAAAATTAATTTCTTCTGCTTTCATGTGCGCGCCAAAAAGGTGATGCCGGGAGGTATGTATGTCGGCAATTGGATCTGCTTGCTCAAAACAGAGGTGACTGGATAAGAGCAGTAGTCGGATGCATAATACCCGCTGGGGCGATGATTGCCGCTCGCTCCAACGCCTCCAAAAGGCACTTTTGAGCTAGCGCCTGTTGTAGGGGTGTTCCAGTTGATCAAACCAGCTCGGATTTCTTGGTAAAATTGTTCGAATTTCTCTTTAGAATGGGTTAAAATAGAGGCTGACAACCCGTATTTTGTTCGATTAGCCTCTACAACAGCCTCTTCAAAGCTGGATGTGCGAATCACTTGTAAAAAAGGGCCAAAGTATTCTATGTCAAGGCGATGAGTGGCCTCTGTGACATCCATGATTCCAGGCTTTAAGAAGGGGAGGTGTTCATTGAGAGCGTACATTTCAGTTAAGCACCTCCCCCCTTGAGCTCCTAATGACGCTTGGGCGTTGAGTAAATTTTCGGCGCTCTTTAATGAGATAACAGGGCCGATATAGGGCTCTTGTTTTTCTTTATAACTTCCCACTTGAATAGCTTCTGTCATATGAATGAGTACTTTTAAGAACTCATCTGCCTGTTTTGAGGTGGGCAAAATTAAGCGGCGCGCACTTGTGCATCTTTGCCCTGTTGTGAGAAAAGCGGATTGGATTGTGAGATAAGCTGCCGCTTCTAAATCGGCAACATCGCTAAAGATGAGGGGATTATTGCCTCCCATTTCAAGGGAGATGATTTTTTCAGGGTGAGCCTCTTTTAATAATTTGGTTCCTGTTGGATGGGAACCGGTAAAAAAAAGGCCGTCGATTTGAGGGTGAGAGGCTAGGTTACGCCCTGTGTTCACACCTCCTTGCACCATGTTGAGTACTCCTTTGGGTAGATGATTCCAAAAGCTTGTGTACATTTCAGTTACAAGGGGGGTTTGCTCACTTCCTTTGAGCACAGCGCAATTGCCGGCTAAAAGAGCGGGTATGAGATGAGAATGTGGCAAATGAGCAGGAAAGTTAAAGGGGCCAAAAATTGCGACTACCCCGTGCGGTTTATGATGTAAGGTGAGAGTAGATGTGGAGGTTTCAATCTTTTTATCGGGGCATCTCTCGTGATGCGCTTTAATAGAAATAGCCAGTTTTTGTAGCAGTGTTGTGATCTCGAGTTTCGATTCCCATAAAGGTTTTCCACACTCTTTTGAGATCGTTTCTTCAAATTCTTTTTGGTGATTTTTGAGATTTTTTTCAAATTGGTGCAAGTGGGCGCATCGCTCTTGAAAAGAGATTTGTGCCCAAGATGCAAAGCTTGTACGGGCGGCGAATACAGCGTCATTCACCTCAGATTCAATCGCTTCATTTCCTGTCCAATTTACCTCACCGGTGGCAGGGTTGATAGAAGAGAATGTTTCACCAATACTCTGCACCCACTCTCCTGAAATATAATGCCCTTTCATATGTAATACCTAATTAATTCACCCTTTTTGACTTGCAAAGCCTCTGCCACGTGCGTTTCAAGAATCACTCCATTTTTTTTTCCAATCTCTATTGGGGCTATTGTCGCTCTAAAGTTGAGTTGTGTATTGGAAATAAAGGCGGTGTGTGGAGAGGAGATTGTATTTTTAAACGCTTCGATTGTCGCTGTTTTAGAATCTGTAATTGTTTGAATAGAATCTGTTGGAGCGTAAAGATGAGGTCCAGCATCGAATAGATCGTAGTAATTACTCGATTGAAACCCTTGGTCTTCTAGCATTTTTTTAGCAGCGATTGTCTCTTTATGGGGAATGCCAATGACATCGGTAGCTTCTTGGGATAATAGTTGTATGTAGAGAGAATGTGTGGGATAAAGCTCTTCAATGCATTCGGGATGTTCGGTGCGCAGCCTATCTGCTTGTATAAAATCGGTTTGGAAAAAGTGTTTTCCAACAGATTCCCAAAAAGGAGAGTTTCCTTCATGATTGACTCCTCGAATTTCGGCGATGACAACTGAAGCAAAGCGCTCTCTAAATGTAGCGATAAATAAAAATCTGCCCAGAGATAACAATTTTCCAAAGTCTTTTTTTCGGAATGCTTTTTCTAAAAATAGAGTGCCGATTTCTGTCGGTTTTTTACGCGCCTGAACAAATTGAAAAAGTGGAATTTGAGTGTGTGTATTTAACACTTCACTTGTATGTGGCTCATACACCTTGTGATAAGCAAAAAAAGGCTCTGACATCCCTATACGCGAGGTAATGCCACTGATGCCAATCACTTTTTTTTCATATTCTAGGCAAAAAAGGTAAGGTTCATGAGTGGGAGGAAGAGAAGATTTTTGAAAGGAGCAGATGGATTGAGTCAATTTTTTTTCTAAGATGACACCATTGCGAGGCAAGGAGGTGATTCCGTAGCCGGCATCTTGAGAGAATTGGATCAACTTATCCAAATCTGCGAGTTGAGCTGGACGCAGTAGGGGGAGTGTCACATCTGCTCCAAGGTTTGTTCTATAATTTGAGCTACTTGTTCTAAGTCTGCATTTTGAATTCCTCCTGCGGGGACTAAAAAACGGATGCGGGTGGGATTTTGTCCCGCAATAAAGGCGATCACTCCATTTTCAAACAGCTTTTTCACAAAAGCAATGGCTCTTTGTTTATCTCCTTTAAAGGCAGTAAAGGCAATCATGAGTCCGGCACCAAATGGACCTTCTATTTTTTCTGGATGCCGCTTAGCAAGTTCTCCAAGTTTTTCGACAAAAAATTTGCGAATGCGCATATTTTTGCCTCGTGCTCCTAAATATTCATTGTTAAGCAAGCTTTTTAATAGAGTGGTTGCCACCCGTATTGAGGATGTAGAGGAGGTGAAGGTTTGAGAGATTAAGCCAGGTTTGGGTTTGATCTCTGTCCTATAAAGCGTTGCACAGGTGTGTAGTAGTTTGCCACAGGTGACGATATCTACGTAATTTTGTAAACCAAAGTGCTGAAAAGCAAAGAGGTGGTCTGTTCTTCCAAAGGTTTGTACCTCGTCGACAAAAACTGCCACCTGATGCGCTTTTAATCGCTCGATTAAGTTTAGAAAAAACTCCCGCTTGCCTGGATAATTGCCCGCCTCTCCCTGGATCATTTCAAAGCACATGCAAGCGTATTCATTTGGGTGGCGAGTGAGATAGGTGTTTAAACTATGCAGCGCTTTATTTGTACTTCCGACAGGGTCTGCCCAGTCATAAAAAGGGACATAGTCGACATGCAGATTGCTGGGCAACCCTTGTCGAAAAGCGGCTCGGTCGGTGATTTGAGCAAGAGAGAGGGTGCGTCCCATAAAGCAGTGTTCAAAAGCTAAAATGCGTTGTGCGGGAGCTCGATTTTGAAATAAGATTTTAAGGGCATTTTCGTTCGCCATGGCGCCTGAGGTTGTGAGTAGGCAGTGGTCGAGTCCTGAATGGTGGGTGAGAAGCTCCATGAGCTCTAGACTATCCCGATTTTGTTGCAGGTTCCCTTGTATGGCAATATCTTGGACAGCGGCATCTAAAGCAGCGTTAGCAATCTCTTGCAAGCTGTGTCCAAAATGCGTTCCAATTCCGCTAATCATATCATATTTTACACTGCCATCAGAAAGCTCTACAAGCGCCCCATTTCCCATGCCACTCCCTAGGTAGGGGTAGAATAGGTCAAGCCCGCGGTTTTGATTCATCTTTTCTATAGCGGTTGTGTATTCTTCTTTTAGCTCTTGTTGCGGGGGACGGGCGGCTGTAATTTTTTTAGAGTGTTTTTCTAAAGTTTTAAGAATTTGTTTTTTGGCTGCTTGGAAGGCAGGATCTTTAGAAAGGGCATCCGCTATAAGTTTGGACATGTGGCAATCTCTTGTAAAAATAGTACGAGTAAATCTGTTTTTTCTTTTAAGCTCCTTATATCGATATATTCTTTTTCAGTGTGAATTTTCCCGCCATTCACACCCAGTGTATCGAGAGTAGGAATTCCTTTTGCACCGGTAAAATTTCCATCACAAACACCTCCAGTAGGTTCCCACTTGATTGATCGATTTAAATTTTGAGCACAGCGTTTTAAAATCTCAAAATAATGCTCTGTTTTTGAATCAAATGGTTTTGGAGGGCGATACGACTCTTTGAGCAGTTGGAGATGAAAGTGCTCGCAGAGAGTTGTAATGTTTTGATCGAGCCGCTCAAGTGTGTCCCCAAGATCTGCGCGCACATTGACATGACATTCGGCAGATTCAGGAATAATATTGCTTGCAATACCCCCTTTTACTAAACCCACATTCACCAAAGTGTCTTCATTTTGAGCATTTAGTTTTTCAAGCTCAACAATCAGGCGAGTGAGTGGATAAATCGCATGTTTTCCACCGAGTG
>JAJACO010000178.1 GCA_022601475.1 Chlamydiales bacterium | reverse complement strand
TTTCTCAATAAAATACTTACTATTAAGAAGGAAGCTCCTGATCGCTTGGCCACGCTAACACGTGTCCTCACGACCAGGGGGGCTGGCCGAAGCTACGCAACGGCTCGCCTCTCTGACGAGGTTACGCAACACACCCCAAGTAAGCGGGAAATAAGCCCATCTTTTTTCTGATTTTACTCTGAGGTATGTTGGTTCTTTTCTTTAACAAGGAGGAATCAATGACTCAAAGCTTTGCATCTAAACGGAAATTCTGGAAGCAGCAAATAGCTGAGTGGGAAAAGAGCGGTGAAAGTGGCCAAAAATGGGCTGCTCACCAAGGTCACAATTACCAGACCTTTCTGTACTGGAAAAGGCGGTTTCATCTTTCACTGAGGCCAGAAGATTTTGTTGAGCTCTCAGAAAAGACCTCTAAGCTGCTTATTGAGTTTAGGGGCGTTCAAATCGAAATGGATGCACATTTTCATGCCCAGACTCTTGCTCGAGTTTTGATCACGATTAAAGATATGCGTAAAAGCTTTGAGGGGTTAAGCTCGGCTATTCAAGAAACTTTTCCTGGCACTCCGATGGCTTTGCTATTTGGTGTAAACGGCTCGAAAAAGGGAGTTTTCCGAGAAAAGGTTCTCAGGTTTTGGATCGAAAGCAGTTTTTGATGCTCTTGGAAGGAATTACTCCCAAAAAGATACAAAAACGTTATCTGATTTAAGGGTATTTATGCTAAAATGGTGCCCATAACTACTTCTCAGCGGCTTTCTTATGAAGAGTCGCTTATCAAAAATATTCAGCTTGAAAATGAAAATACTACTCTTAAACAGCAAATCGAGTGGTTTCGCAGATATCTCTTTGGCAAAAAGTCAGAACGGAGTGTTTCTCAGGTAAGCCAAGAGCAGCTCTCCTTTGAAGGCTTTGAAATCGGAGAGCCCCAAGAAGAAAAAACCAAGACGATACCCACTCACGAAAGAAAAAAGCCTAACCGAGAGGGGCAGGATAAAATCACCCTTCCTCCAGACCTGCCTGTAGAGAAGATCGTTCTGGATCTAAAGGAAAAGAAATGCCCTGAGACAGGAGAGCCTCTTGTCAAAATTGGATAAGAGATCACCCATAAGCTTGCCTTTAAGCCAGGAAGCTATTTTATTAAAGAGATCATCCGTCCCAAATATGCTCACCCTAAAAAAGAAGAGTTAGGAATCTTTGCAGCAGAGCTCCCCTCAATTATCATCCCTAGATGCCGCGCTGATGAGAGCTTTCTAGCCACCATCATTACTCAAAAGTACGCAGATCACATGCCTCTTTACCGCATTAGTGAGATGTTTGGAAGAAACGGACTTAAAATCAGCAGAAAACTTCTCTCACAGTGGGTGACCCGCATCGGCTTAGAGCTAGAGCCCCTCTATAATGAAATGCGTCGCAAAATCATGAGTGGAGACACTCTTTTTATCGATGAAAGTCCCCTCAAGATGCAAGAGAAGAAAAAAGCCAAACAAGTCTATATGTGGGTACTTGCCTCAGAAAGGGGCTATAGACTGTATGATTTCAGAGAAAATAGGTGCCACGATCATGCCTTTGAAATCTTGAAAGGCTATCAAGGAGTCGTCCACTCAGACAAATATGGCGCCTATGAGACCTTAGCTCAGCAGAAAAAGTCGTTTGGTCCCCTTGCTGGGCTCACATTCGTCGCAAGTTTTTTGAATCACAGAGCGATCCACTCAGAGAATGGGTCCTTGAAAAAATCCAAGACCTCTTTCTAATCGAGAGAGAAGCCTGGAATGTGTCCGAGCAGGAAAGACTTAAAATACGCCAAGAGCAAGAAGCGCCCATCATAGAAGAGCTTATAGAACGCATCAAAAATAGACTTCTAGAGGGCAAGGATCCACCCAAATCCAAACTAAGGCAAGCGCTTGGGTACTTTTGTGGCTTGATACCCTACCTCAAGAACTATACTCAATACGCTCATGCCCATTTGGACAACAACACAGCAGAACGAGCCGTGCGTCCCCTAGCCCTAGGCAGAAAAAACTGGCTCTTTGTAGGCAGTCCCAAAGGAGGCAAAGCAGCAGCTGTCTTATTTTCACTTGTACAGACCTGTCGGAATTTAGAGATCAATCCTCAAGAATACCTAGAAGACATCATGCGCCGTATCATGGATCATAGCGCTCAAAGATTGGATGAGATTCTTCCTGATCAATGGCTCCTAACACAGGAAGACACTTCTTAAAAAGATGTCCTCCTTAGACGCTTACGCACGGAGGAAAGTGTACAGGACCAAAGACAGAAGAGGGGAAAAAGCAAGTAAAAGTAGCAAATACTAAACATGAATTTTATTCATTAGAAACTAAAAGAGAAAAAAGCAGAATAAATCAAATAATTAAACGATCTAGAGAGTGTCTTTCATAAATTAATCTATTGTCAACTTACCCTATACTTATATCTAAGTATGGATCTGGAAACTGTAAGGGGTTATGAGAACATTGGGGTGTTCTTTCGACTACTATATCAATTTCTGAAAATAGGATTATTTTCTGCAATTTTCTCTCTTGTGCTCCCATCTGTGTGGCCCACTCCTCGTCATCAGAGATCGCAGTATAATCTTCATTTCTATAATAAAAATATTGACTTCCAGGTATTTGACAATCAAATTTTCTTTGCGTTAAATTTCTTTTTTCCAATGACTGAACACCTATGGGCAGACGCGAAATTGCGTCACACGTCTCAAAGGTTAAAACCATACCTTTCTCAGGTAAAATCCCATCGTGTTGAAAATGTTCATGCAGTGTTGTTAAAATTCGCTTAATCGTATGCGAACGACCCTCATCCAATTCTGTTGCTTCGGAGAAAATAAGGGCAAATTCTTTTCCAACTTGATGTTCTCCAGAAAGCATGGTTTTAGTTTGAAATTTTAATCCAACTGTCGGCATCCCCTCCGAATATAGTGTATTAATAACTATCGGAATTGCTTTTTCCATTTGTTCTGGATTAATGCTAATGTGAACCTTAAAATGTCCTGCACCTTCATAAGAGGTACTGCCTATTCCTAATGTCGGCTTGTTCCCAGATAAAATATCGGATCGGGTAGGCACCATCACCCAAGCGTCTCCACCCTCTTGATATAATTTCTGGCAATCAGCAACCACATGATGCTCAAGAAGTAAAGCCTCTGGACTAACCTTACTACTTTCAATATTTGCTCTATCTGACAGAGTAGAGCATGGCGAACTAGGGTTAGCCTTTTTGCTCCTAACAATTATCCAGATGATTCCGCATATGGAAAGTGTTGTAACTGTCATACCTCCTGCCATCGACCCCCAAAAGCCAGTGGTTCCCAGAGGACCAAACATTGCAGCAACACCCAATCCAACAAATACCGCACCCGCAATACCACAAACAGAAAAAACAACAATGCCCATTTTAGACTTACCGCTTAAATTTTTAGATTCGAGCACATGAGGCTGTTGTGTTTGAGAATAGGATTCAACTCTTCGAGCATGAGACATAAAAAAACCCTTGAATAAAATAGGCTATAGGCTATTATGCATTATTTCAGTTAATCTTTTATTAAGAATTAATCAAAAAAATTTTTGCATACGCTTATGCGATTTACTCTCCGACAGGAACATCACACCACCTACACCCTAGGATTTCAACATATAAGGATCGTATTCAGTACTTGTCTCAAATCAGGATTTGGTCGCCCCACTCTCTTTGATAGGGCTGAAAGTAATGACTTGACGACATTCCTCAGATATTCATTCAAATCTTCCGCTCATATGTCTCCCCCTTAGAAAAAAAGAGGAGCATACTCAAATGTTTAATTTACGGATAGATCCTGAGAAACACTAGCTATGAGTATTTAAATTAAAAACTAATTATACATTTAATCCGAGCAGATTAATGACTCAACCTCATTGAAAACGACCTGATCGAAGATAATCAGTTCTGAGATAGCATTTTGAAGCTTCAAAAAATCATCTTCATTTTCAGATTCTCGCTGAACTGCTTCAAAGGAGGTTTCAATCTGTCGTATGATGCCTTTTCGATACAACTCAAATTCTTTGAAAGCTCTGACTGCTCCAAGCTTTTTCTTCCTTATGGCATCTAGCGCTGTAGATACAGTTGCGGCTGCATTACACTCAGCAATATGCCAATCCCTCGATAAATGAGTGATTTCTAAACACTGTTTTTGGTTACAGTTTGGGTCAAGACATTTAAAGCGCAGTTGCTCTTGCATACTGTTAAGTATCACACCCATGCCCTGAGGTCCAATGTCGAATCGATGAATCGGCACTCCTCCCTTTCCAATGTCATAAAAAACTGCAACAATCAACAAACCGGCCGTAATTGCCACTAAAAACAAGCCTAGCGTTCCTCCATGAGTTTCTTTTTTTCTGTATCCTATTCCAATCGCAATCAAGGCAGCAATCGCAATGATTACAGCAACCACATCGATCCAAATATTCAAGCTCATTCCCCAAAGAGACATCCTAAATAACTCCCTTCTATCATAGATTAAGCGAAAATAATGCCAGTTTGCGTAAACAACTTGAAAAGCACCAATTATTGCACCATTACTTCCATTTTAAAGTTCATTATATACACATCATAACGAGGTATATGTTCAAACTGGGTGTGTTGCGTAACTTCCTCAGAGAGGCGAGTCGTTGCGTAGCTTGGCGAGCCCCACCTGTTTGAGAGGACACGCGATAGCGTGGCTGAGCAAATCAGGCTGCTAGCTGGTCAATCATTTTGTTGATCATGATCGATTTTAGATGGACTTCAATCTCTCTGCGTTGATCACAAATGCTTTTTAGGCGATCTCCAAAAAGCCGTTTCCATCTTGACATCATGCTCTCTACGATCGCGCGTCTACTATAACCTATCAACCGACCCCACAAAGATTTAGCAATCTTATCCCCACCTAGAACTTGAATAATTTTGATGGCATCATTTCTATCTGCAAACACCTTCTCTCCTCTAAATACTGCCCCTTTCTTAGGAGGAGTAAGAAGCCGCTTGTTGTACTTTTGGGCTGCCTCGTAACAACGTTTGCTATCTGCAATGCCATCAAACAAAACCCGTCCAGGCCGCCGGTTTGTTCGTTGTAAAATCTCTTCAATATACTGAGTATCATGT
>JAJACO010000177.1 GCA_022601475.1 Chlamydiales bacterium | reverse complement strand
GGTTTCCCAACGGATCTTTAAAGCACAAAATCTATTGGAGTGTTCCCATGAGCTGTTTAAAACACATGGGTAAAATCAAGAACTTACCCCCCTCATACTATCGGGAGCTCTTGCTATGAATCGGGAATTTTTAGAGAAAAGCTCACAATATTTGCGTTTTCAACGCAATATTTTTGCCGCTCTCTCTATCTTTTTGTCACTCTCTTTGATTTTGCTCTTGTCTTTCCTGTTTACCAAAAGAGAACGAGTGATTATTGCACCTCCGATTGTTGAAAAAGAATTTTGGGTGGATAGAAAACACGTTTCCCCAACTTATCTCGAACAATTTGGCTATTTTTTGGGCCAACTTTTGTTGGGTAAATCTTCTTATTCAGCACCCTCCCAAAGAACTTTATTGCTGCGGCATACGGACCCTTTTTTTGTTGGAACATTGAAAAACAAGTTGCTTGAAGAAGAAGAAATGTTAAAAACACAGAACGCCTCATACACTTTTTTCCCTGTATCTGTGCAGGTCAATGCCACATCGAACGAAGTTCTTCTAGAAGGGGATCGGGTATTCTACGTTTCTGGAAAACAAGTTTCCTCTGAAAGAGAAGGTTATATCCTCAGCTTTAATTTCTCTGGGTCAAGGCTACTTCTTGCGGGCATTTCATCATCGGAGAAAAGGAGAGAAGTATGTACAAACTAATCTTTTTTGTTCTTCTCTCAACATCTTCTCTTTCTGCCGCCATCTTTTATGAAATAGACACGACAAGGCCCCTTTGTTGTAGTTTCTCAAATAAGCATCATAACCGCATTCTCGTCGATCAGGGACGTATTAAAAAGATTATCTTTCCTGAGGACAAGTTATGTGTGCGCATGGAGGAATTAAGCGGTCAAGCTTTCGTCCAAACAAAATACCTCACTCACGAGCCGACGATTGTATCAGTTGTGACTCAAGAGGGGTTTGTTCAGGATATTGAAATCACGTTTTCTGATTGCCCTACTCAAACTATTGTTCTGAAGAACCATTCTGCGGAATGTTCTTCTCTTCAACAAGTCACCGAATCAACTCAAGATCATTCTTCCATCGGTTGCCTTGTAGACAACATTCTCAAAGGAGAGGTTCCCTGTGGGTACCTCTCTACCCCTTTTAGAGCGAGCTCTTTTAAACCAAAAAGGGGGATAGCTGCCAAGCTTGTGGGTAGGCTTCA
Organism: Chlamydiales bacterium; assembly: GCA_022601475.1. Lineage (GTDB taxonomy): Bacteria > Chlamydiota > Chlamydiia > Chlamydiales > JAAKFR01 > JAJACO01. The sequence goes on along the minus strand of JAJACO010000177.1, from coordinate 1,763 downwards.
AAGTAGAGAAGATACCCTTTTTATCTACGAAATTAGAAATAAAACGCGCTGGAGTAGGAAGATTTGTGAGGGTGAGATCGCCTGTCCAGGCACTCTTTGGGCTTATTTAGAAAATCACTGTTTGAATCCAAAGGAAAAAACATTAGCCATCGTGGCGGCTCAAAATGAGTGAGAAGTCAAAAAAAGCTCTTAGCAACCAAAAAAAGATTTTTGGGGCTATTTTGATAGGAGTTCTACTTCTTACCGTCGGTTTTGGATACTTATTATTAGGTAATTCAAATTATTCGCAACCCACTTACATCAAAAAACCTATTGATCTACCTGCAGATAAAATGAATCCTCAAGATATCTGGATGAACCGCGTTGAATCTCAAAACAAGCTCCTTGATCAAAAATTGAAATATCTCGAAGACCTCGTCTTAAAAAACCAAAAACAAGAAGAATCATCGGAAAAAGAGAAAAGAGATCTCAAACGAGAGATTCGTCTTCTTAAAGACGAACTCACCTCTGTAAGAGAAAATCCTTTACCCTCTGTCCTTTTGCAAACAGACCCTTTGTTGGGTCCTCCTGCAGTCATAATGGAAGCACCCATCGCTCAACCATTGGTTGAATTTGTTATGGAGGACATTTCTTCACCGATTCAGAACGTAGAGCACGCGATTCCCTCTGGAACATCAGTAAAGGCGCTTCTAGTTTCTAGCGTGGATGCTGATTGTGGTGTTTTTTCTATCAACGATCCGATCCCAGTAAAATTACGCATTCTTGACGATGGACATCTCCCTAAAAACATCGATGTCAACTTAAAGGGAGGCATTCTTATTGGAAGTGCGTACGGAAATTTATCCAGTGAGAGGATCTACATGCGCTTAGAGAGACTTACACAATTGAATCGGCAGGGAGATTTTGTTGAGACTGATGTGGCGGGATATGTCACAGGAGAAGACGGTAAATATGGAGTTAGGGGAACTGTTGTCGATAAATCGGCCAAAATTGTTAAAAATGCTGCGATTAGTGGCCTTTTTGGAGAGGCAAGCTCTATTCTGCAATCAGCTGTCGGGAGATACCGTATTGATAACTACCTTAGCACAAATCAATCAGTGAACGATCCCTTTTCTCCGGGGGGTTCTGGAAGTGCCTCTAACGCCTTTGATATGCTCGCTGACTATTACATAAGAAGAGCGGAGCAAGTAGAGCCTGTTATCCAAGTGAATGCAGGACGCATCGTAGATATTACTTTTACCCATGGGGCTGAGATTGGGGAGTTGCACACAAAAGAAAAGATTCAAGAAATACGAGAGCACTCAAGGGGTTATCAATGAAAAAAATACTCCTGATTGTATTTCTTTTTTGTTTCACTCAGGTCCACGCTTTAGAAAAGCTCTCCGATGATTACCTTGTGTACTATGGAAACAAAGATTCCAATGTAAACATTGTCCAATACTATTCCCTTACTTGTCCCCACTGCATAGCACTGTTTCGTAAGCAATTTCAAACCATCAAAGAGAACTATATCCAATCAGGGAAGGTCTCATGGATCTTTCATCCAGTGCCAATGGACCTATTGACAGTCCAAGCGATGGACTGCCTTCAAAAACTCTCCGATCGCAACAAGAAGATCTTTTTAGAGGCTATTCTAGAAGAGGTACTCATCGATCATCCCAAACTCTCCGCAACCTTTCTTCAGAAGGGCATGGAAGTCTTAGGGGAACCAAGCCCTGATCTTCAGGAAAACAGTTATCTCTCAGATACAGAGGCCTTTTTGG